>JBFLXJ010000017.1:93094-340543 GCA_040757085.1 Bacillota bacterium
CCCCCCCCCCCGCCGCCCCCCCCCCCCACCCTCATAGTTCTGCTGGGCGAGATACTTTTCTCGCTGAGGCAGCCGCGTGGAGTGGCACAGAGAACCCAAAGAGGCCGGGAGTCGACCGCCGGGAACTCCGGCGGGTGAGCTGAGGGGTTGGTCCAGGGCAACGCAGGGCCGCGCGCAAGGGCAGGGATGCGCGCGTGGCGCAAAGAGGTGGGCAGGCAGCGGTTTTTCGCGCCGGGGCCGGCTGGCGTATTTGCTGACCTGTCCTTGCTGAAGGAACACCTGGAGCCGGCCAAGAAACAATTCGCAGACCGTCCGGTGAGCCGGGGCGTCGGGGTTGGGAAGTGCCTCGTGAGCTCTATAGCCACCGGGTCCGATCCCCGCGGCGGAGGTGTATTGCAGGAGGCGAGAACGTGGATGTCGGGGACCCGGTTGCCAGTTTGCAGCGGGCCGTGCAGGAGGCGGCTGCGGCCAGGGACGCCCTGGACAGGAAGGTAGAGGAGCTGGTGAGGGCCAGCCAGGCCCTGCACGGTGCCCTTGCTGCTCTCGCGGAGGCCTGGGAGGAGAGCGGTCCTTTGCCGGCCCGTCGCGCAAAGTGACCGGCCGCCGGCGCCGCGGAGCCTCCCGCGCCCGTCGTGGCGCTTCTCGAGGCAGCTCTCGATCTCTTGCTCGCGGTGCTCGGCTTGGATATGGGGGCTATCTGGCTCGCGCCCCACAGGGTCTCACGCGGCCTGCCGAAAGGAGCGATTCGGATCGGTGAAGCCGTGCGCGCTGCCGGCCTGACCATACCCTCTATCCAGGCGGTTCCCGACTGGGAAGCAGTGGGGGAAACCCACCCCGAACTGGCCCCGATCCGGGAGACCATGAGGCGCCTGGGCATTCGCGCCTCTATCGCCGTTTCCCTGGAGCACAAAGGGCGCGGGGGCGGGTTTGCCCTGGCGGCGCCGCGACCGCGTGCGTGGACCGTTATTCCCCGGGGTCGGCGAGTTCGGCCTTCTGGAGGTTTTTCGGAGGGTCTGGAAGACAGGCAAGCCGGAGCGCCATCCGGTTGCCCTGTACAGGGACGCCCGCCTGGAAGGCTGGCGGGAAAACTACGTCTACAAGCTCCCTTCCGGCGAGATCGTGGCCGTCTATGACGACGTCACCGAGCGCAGGAAAATGGAGGGGGAAATTCGCCGCCAGGCCGCCCGCACTGAGGCACTGGTGCGCACCGCCTCCCACCTCAACGCCCAGCTCGACCTGGTCCGCGTGCTGAAGGTGGTTTGCGAAGAGACCCGCGCCGCGCTTGATGTCCCTGTGGCGTCGTCATGTTGCACGACGACAAGCGTGACGTGCTCTACCTGGCCGCCGGCTCGGGCCTGCCACCGGGGTTTGCCGAGCGCATGAAGCCTCTCCCACGTGCGCTTCACGATGAGTACGTCCGCCAGATGGGCCCGGTGGTTGTGATTCCAGATCTCAGGGCCACTCCGGACCTCCCCATGGTGGAGCCGTGCTTCGATCACAACCTTCGCACCTGTGTGGGCGTCAGCATGCAACGGGACGGATACCTCGTTGGCGTTTTGGCCGTTGCCACCATTGGTGAAGTGCGCCGTTTCGCCGCAGACGAGCTGGCGCTGCTGCAAGGCCTGGCGGATCAGGCCGCCCAGGCCCTGGTGAACGCCCGGCTGTTTTCCGAGACGCGACGCCGCTTGAAGCTCGTGCAGGCCCTGCGCAACATCGACATGGCCATCACGGGCAGTCTCGACCTGCGCGTCACCTTCAGCGTCGCCCTGGACGAGATAACCGCGCAGCTGGACATGGACGCCGGTGCCATCCTGCTCCTCAACCTGCACACCCAGACGCTGGAATACGCTGCCTGGCGCGGCTTTCGCACGAGGGCTCTCGACCGGATCCGCCTGCGCCTGGGCGAGGGCTATGCCGGCCGCGCCGCCCTGGAACGACGCACCATTTACGTTCCCAACCTGCCCGAGGCAGGGCTCGAATCTGCTCAGGCCCCGCTCCTGGCCAGCGAGGGCTTCGTCCGCCGCAGCAGAAAGACAGCCGCCCGGGGGCAGTTACTTGCACGGGTTTGGGCAAGTGAAATGTTGGTCCAGGCATTGACAGGCGAGATGCCAGGTGGTGGGCCTTCATGTATGAGGTTGACCTCCCGACCGCAGGGGATGTGGAAGGGTCCGACTACAAACCATGGTGTCTGGGGAAAGCTCTGGGGCAAGCTGGGCCGGTCACCCGGCCCAGCACCTGTTTGCTGGGGGGATAAGCGGCCGTCATGGATTGCGGCACCTATGGCCTTCCAAAATACAACTTGCGCCCCCCGGCTCACGAGCCCTACAGGGAACATTCGTACCGGATCTTGATAGTGTTGTCAGAAAACCTGACGCAAGATGTTGACATTGCGGTCTGCTGTGACTAGAATTCGCATCAAAAGGAACATGGATCCGGGCCAAGTGCTGGTCCCGGGACGGGAGTGCGCCTAGGGTTCCGCGTCCCTGGCTAAATGGTGTAGCAACGCACCCAGGGATGGACTGGTCCAAGCGGCGCAATGCAGCGGATGCTGCAACACCGTGGGTAGCAGAAGACCCGAGCGGCAGGTTCCGTCCGGCGGAAGTCCGCGCGGGTCTTTTGCATCTCCCGGCGGGTTCCGGGACTGACCCGCTCGCGGACGAAGTGTCAACTGGCAGCGGTCAGCTTTACAGTGTGCGCGGCGACTGCCAGTGGTTACCATAGCGCGACGCGACGGGAAGGGAGGACGGTAGGAATGGGAACGCGGGTTTGGCCTCACCGGGGTGAGACTCGGGACGGAATGCGCATCCCGTCCGGGTGCGCAGTTGCCGGGGTGGCGAGTACAGGAGGGCGACTCATTTCGGGGGACACGGTAGTGTGCATGGTGTGTGCCATGCCGGAACGGACTAATGGCCTGGGGGCGGGATATGCCGCCTACGGGATATATCCGGACCTGGCCGACTGTTACGCCTTCCACCTGATGTACGAGGACGCCCGGGCCCGTGCGGCCGTCGAGGAGCTGTTGCAGGCAAGGTTTCAGGTGGAGGCTGCGGAGCCCATTCCCACCCGACCGAGAGTCCTGGTCGGAGCCCCGATCCTGTGGCGCTACTTCCTGAGAGTGCCGGAGCGGGTCGCTCGTTCGTGGGAAGAGTCCCATGCCGAACCGGCGGGCGACGGGCCGCGCGGAGAGGACGATTACGTGGTGCGGACGGTGATGGACATCAACAGCGGGATCCCGGGGGCGTTTGTCTTTTCCAGCGGCAGGAACATGGGCGTGTTCAAAGCGGTCGGTCACCCCGAAGCGGTGGCAGACTTCTTCATGCTCGACCAGTACCGGGGCTACTCCTGGCTGGGTCACTCCCGGTTTCCCACCAACACGCCTGGGTGGTGGGGCGGAGCGCACCCGTTCTCGCTGCTGGATTGGTCGGTGGTGCACAACGGGGAACTGTCGTCTTACGGGACGAACCGGCGCTACGTGGAGTCCTTTGGTTACCGGTGCACGCTACTTACCGACACCGAAGTGATCGTCTACCTGGTCGATCTGCTGGTGCGGCGGCATGGCCTGCCCCTGCAAGCGGCCTGCCGCATCCTCACCCCTCCCTTCTGGAGGGATCTGGATGGGATGGGCGAAGAGGCTGCGTGGCTCCGCACTGCCCGCATCATATACGGAGGCGCTCTGCTCAATGGGCCGTTTACCACCATACTGGGTCACTCCCGCGGGCTCGTGGGGCTGACCGATCGCCTGATGCTGAGGCCGCTGGTGGCCGCCACCCGGGGAGATCTGTTCTACCTTGCCTCCGAGGAAGCGGCCATCCGGGCGGTTTGCTCCAGCCCTGAACGGGTTTGGTCCCCGCCGGCGGGGGAACCTGTCGCGGTGGAGGTGGGGCTATCGCAGTTCGGCGTTTCGGCGGGGGTGGCCCGGAGATGAGCATTGCCACCCAGGACAGGATGCGTTACGCCTCCTACGTTCCGCCCGAATTCAGCATCAGGGTGGATGAGGCCCAGTGCAAGTCCTGTCACCTGTGTGTCCGCCAGTGTTCCTTTGGCGCCTTGACGTTCCGCGAGCGGGTGACCCCGCACGATACCAGCTGTGTGGGCTGCCTGCGGTGTGTGGCTGTGTGCCCCACAGGGGCGATCACCGTGGTGCACAACCCCTGGCCGCTGAAGCCGAACGATGCCTGGCCGGAGTGGGCAGTGCGCGGGATTTGGAGGCAGGCCTCCAGCGGGGCCAAGATCCTCACCGGATGCGGCAACGACAAGCCCTATCCCATCCTCTGGGACCACCTGCTGATGGATGCTGCCCAGGTTACCAATCCCCCTATCGATCCCCTGAGAGAGCCCATGGAACTGCGCACTTACCTGGGGAGGAAGCCGGAGCGCCTGGTGCCGGGGCAGACCCTGGAACCGCAGCTTCAGCTCGGGGTTCCCGTTATGTTCGCCGCGATGTCGTACGGGGCGGTGAGCCTGAACGTGCACCGGGCTCTGGCCATGGCTGCCCGCGAGATGGGCACCTTCATGAACGCGGGGGAGGGAGGACTGCACAGGGATCTCGGGCCTTACGGAGAGCACATCATCGTCCAGTGTGCGTCCGGCCGTTTTGGCGTGGACCCCGATTACCTGCGGGCAGCCGCGGCGGTGGAAATCAAGATCGGGCAGGGAGCAAAACCGGGCATCGGTGGCCACCTGCCAGGGGAGAAGGTGACGCCCGATATAGCTGCTACGCGCATGATCCCGGTTGGCACGGACGCCATCTCTCCCGCCCCGCACCACGACATCTATTCGATCGAAGACCTGCGCCAGCTCATCTACGCCATCAAGGAGGCCGTGGATTACCAAAAGCCCGTGGGGGTCAAGATTGCGGCCGTGCACAACGTGGCTGCCATCGCCAGCGGTATCGTCAGGGCGGGGGCCGACTTCATCACCATCGATGGTTTCCGCGGGGGGACGGGTGCTGCTCCTCTGGCTGTGCGGGATCACCTGGGTATCCCGCTCGAGGTGGCGTTGGCGGCGGTGGACCGGCGGTTGCGCGAGGAGGGGATCCGGCACCTGGTGTCGCTGGTGGCGAGCGGGGGGATTCGAAGCAGTGCCGACGTCTTGAAGGCGATCGCCCTGGGCGCCGACGCAGTCGCCATCGGCACCGCCGCCCTGGTGGCCCTGGGATGCCGGCTGTGCCAGAGGTGCTATACGGGCAGGTGCGCCTGGGGCATCACCACCCAGGACCCGGAACTGGTCAGCCGCCTGGATGTGGAGGCAGCGGCCTGGCGCCTTACCAACCTCCTGCGGGCCTGGAGCCTGGAGATCAAGGAGATGCTGGGGGCGATGGGGATCAACGCTATCGAGAGCCTGCGCGGCAACCGGGATCGACTGCGGGGCGTGGGTCTCGACCCGCTCACCCTGGAGATTCTGGGGGTGCAGCCCGCGGGCAGGTAGAACGATTCGCCACCCTCAAGTGACGGGGTGATCACGGTGAGTCCCACTGACGGAAGCGCTTGCACCATCCACGCGGGCGGGATGGACTTTCGCGAACTGGGGCGAAACATCCGCCAGGCGGTGGCAAGAGGGGCGCGTAACATCTACGTGCAGGATGTCTGCGGGCAGCGTTACATAGCCGCCGGGCTGACCGCGGACGTGTCCATTGTGGTCCGGGGGGTTCCCGGTAACGACCTGGGAGCGTTCATGGAAGGGCCCCGCATCAGGGTACTGGGCAACGTCCAGGATGCCGTGGCCAATACGATGAGCGGCGGCGAGATCGTAATCCACGGCGACGCCCGCAACGTGCTCTGTTACGCCATGCGGGGCGGGCGCGTGTACGTACGGGGCGACGTGGGTTACCGGGCGGGCATCAATATGAAGGCCTCTGGCGATCGGTGCCCCGTCCTCGTCGTGGGTGGGTCGCCTGGAGGCTTCTTGGGCGAGTACATGGCGGGCGGACGCATGGTAGTGCTGGGAACCGTCGCCGGGGATTGGACGGGGGCGGGCATGCATGGGGGCGCCATCTACATCCGGGGAGGCGTTAGTCCCCATCGCCTGTCTCCGGATGTACGGGTGTGCGACCTCGACGACGCCGACTGGGGCCAGTTGCGGGCAGACATTTGGGAATACTGTCGGTTCTTCGACCTGGATCCCGACCCGTTCCTGGCCTCGTCCTTCGTGAAGCTGGTGCCCAGGCGCCTGCGGCCTTACGGTGACCAGTACACCCACTGAGCGCGTCGCGGGCCGCACCAGCGCCGGTACTCCCCGGGGGACTGCTCACCCGGGTGGGTGTTGAGCGTGGGAGGAGGATGGTGGCACGGGGGGCGAGAAGACCAATGGCGGGCCGGGACGTGCCCGAAAGGTGGCGAGCAGTGTGAGCGGTGTGCGCGGGATGGGGCGAGGACGGTCAGGCGGGGCAGCGGGAACGGGGGACGAGGCCCGGGCGTGGGCCCTTGCCGAACGGGCCCGGGCCTGCCTGGATCAGAGGAAGCTGGCGGAAGCAGAAAAGCTGCTGCGCCAGTCCCTGGAGGTGGCCTTCACCCGCGCTGCCGCCAACAACCTCGCTCTCTGCCTGTATGAGCAGGGCGACGCTGAGGGTGCGCTGGCGATACTGGAGCAGGTGTTTCAGGGTGACGAGCTGTCCCCCTACGCCCATGCCCTGGCCTCTCTGGCCCATTCCCGGCTGGGCGATAAGGGGGAGGCCAGGGCTCACGTCCAGCACGGCATCGCGGAGTTCGACACCGGGCTACGTGCCCTCCGCAACGGCCCGCCCGAGTCCCTGAAGTCGTGGCGGGAATACACGGTGATGATCAAACGGGCGGCAGCGGCCCTGGAGGATCACCGCCTGGTGTACGACCTCTACCGCCGCTGGGAGAACCTGCACTGGCAACCCGAAGACGACTTCCTGGGGGGCGTGGCCGCCTTCAACCTGGGCAAATACCGGCAGGCGGCACGCATCTGGCGACGGGTGCGCGATCCCCAGTGGGAGTTCGTGCGCGCCTATGTGGCCGCGGCAGAAGCGGTGGCCGACGGGATAGTGCCCCCCTTCCCCATGGAGTACGACTACGGCTATGATGAGGAGGCTTTCGAGGAGGACGTACGCGTGATTTCAGCCCTGATGGAGGCAGACCCGGAGCGGGCGGAGGCTTACGTCCGTGAGAAGATGCAGCAGGCCCGCCTGCGGGTGCGGTTCCTGGGCCTGGCCTTGCTGGAGAAGGCGGAGAGCAGCCGGCAGGCGTTGGAGCAACTGGTTTATTACGGAGGGGAGTGGGGCATCGCCCTGGCGAAGCAGGTTTGCAAGGCGTCCATTCTCCCCGTGGAACTGAAGGCGGCTGCTGCGGAGGCTCTGGTGAGGCTGGGCGTGCAGCCGCCCGACCAGCCGGCCGAGATCATCCACGATGGCGAGCCGGTGCAAATCCAGATCAGGCAGATGGAACTCATCATGCGAACGGACCCCGAACTGGCGCGTCTGACCGAGAAGGCGATGCAGTTGCGGGACGCCGGCCGGCCCGAGGAGGCCAAGGAAATCCTGGAGTCGATGCTGGTGGACGGTCGGGCCTACCCTCCCGCCATGCTGACGCTGGCCAACCTGTACCGCAGCGAAGGCGACCTGGACCGGGCACAGTCCCTGCTGGAGATTCTGGGCCGCGCCTTTCCCCGCCACCCCATCGTGCAGTTCAACCTGGCGGGATTCTGGCTGCAAAAGGGCGACCCGGGACGGGCGCTCTCCTACTTCCGCCGGGTGGATCGCGCCGCCCTCCCCGCCGAAGCCCAGCCGAGATACGATGCCCTCGCCGCCCACCTGCGCGAATACTCCAGCCACGGTGCCCATCCCGCGACCATCCGCAACCGCGCCAGGAGGAAGCGCGGGAAGTGACGCTCCCCACTCGCCTGCGGCATTCGGTCGGTACCGGAGCGCCCGGCCGAGATCGACCTTGGGATCGCCCCCCCTACAGGGCCATGGTGGAAATGGCGAAGCTGTGTACAGCCTGCCTCCGAAGAAGCGAGGAGGTAGGCGAGGTTCCGAATCCGGCCCAGGTTCAGCCGTTGGAGTGGGGGGACCCTGATCTCGGGGAGCGCCGCCGCCTGCACGTGTGGGGGCTGGCTGGCATCGGATGGGGACGAGGTGACAATGCCAAATGGGGCGCCCGCATCATAAGGGAGGTACCGGCCGGCGAAGTGGTCGAGGTCGTCCGCGAAGAAGACGGGTTCGCCCACGTGCATGGCAGGCTGGTAAGGCGACCAGGAAAAGCAGCCCCAGCAGTGCGATTCCCTCGATGGCGCGCTCCCATCGTGTCTTCGCGATGGCCAGAATCGGCCGTACTGAACTCAGCTTGAGTCGCCTGCCCTCCCCTATCCCCCCGCATTGTATCACGTGGTGCTCCCTCCGACCGCGCCGTGGTGGGCAGGGGGCCGATAAGTCGGAGAGGCGCGACGCTCCCGGTATATAATACGGCGAGGGGGTGGTGCCCCTGCAACGGATGCGGGCAGTACTTGCGGCCCCGGTGGCGCTGCTTATGCTCGTCCTGCTTCTCGCCAGCGCGGGCTGCACCGGTTCGGCCGTGCAGAACGACGTCAACCAGCTCAAGGAACGGGTGGGAAAGCTCGAGCAGGAACTGGCGGCCCTGCGGGCTTCCCTGGATGCACTCACCCAGGAGCTGCGGGGGACCAGGGTCACCATCTACCTGCGGGCGCCGGGCGAGGATCTCCTGGTGCCGGTGACACGGACGGTACCGCACGGGGAGGACCCGCCCACGGCCGCCTTGCGGGCACTGGTAGCCGGACCGCAGCCCGGGGAGAGGGCGGAGGCCGTCCTGCCGGCAGCGGTGAAGGTGCGGTCGGTGCAGACGAAAGAGGGTACGGCCACAGCGGACTTCTCCAGTGACATCATGCGTATGAACGTGGGTTCCATGGGAGAAGCACTGGCGGTGGCCGCCATCGTCAACACCCTCACCGAGTTCCCCCAAATACGCCAGGTGCAGATCCTGGTGGAAGGTAGGAAGGTGGAGTCGCTTGCCGGCCACGTGGACGTCTCCCGCCCGCTGACCAGGAACGAGAAGCTGATCAAGCGCTGACATGGCGCGCAAAAGACCACCGGCATCCAGACAGGGAATGCTCATCTTTCCCAAAAGGGGGGCGGTCAGCCGGCGCCGGGGGTCTGGCCCATGTTGATTTCCGTCCTGTTCCTGCCCCTCGGCTATCGGAGATTCAGGCGCCAGCCCCTCCCGTAGCCCCCTGGTTCCGGCTCTCGGCCGCCGGAAGGGCCATCCGTGTCCGATCGCGTGGGGCGGTCCTGGTTGCCCCTGGTCATCCGCAATGCCGGCACAGCGCGGGAGGAGGATTGCCTCGTTGGGAGAAAGGATCATGGGGCACTTGCGTTATCCGCGGTGACCGGAAGGGGGGTCTGGGACGGTGCCGGGTGCGGAACCGGTCTCGGCCGGGGCAGGCGTGGAAATCCGCATGAGAGCGGAAAGGATGGCCGAAGCGTTTCAGGGCCGGGAAGAGGTGATGGCCCTGTTCCTGGGCGGATCCCTGGCCTCCCATACCGCCGATGACCACTCGGACATCGATCTCTACGTTGTGGCGCGCGAAGGCCGCCTGGAAGCGGTCCTCGGGTACTCGCGTGAGGTCCTTGCCTCCGTGGGGCGCCTGGTATTCTGCAAGCGGGTGGGCCACGGCTTCCCGATGGACGTCTTCGTATATGCGGACGGAATCCGCGGGGAGGTGGGGTACGGGACGCCCCGCTCGCTGGACGATCTCCACTACGGCCCCTATGTGGTGCTATATGACCCTGAGGGACTGCTTACCGAGCACGTGTTTCCAGGCCGGAGGGACCCGGCGGAACGCAAGCGTCAACTGGCCGGTTCGCTGGAATGGTTCTGGAGGGAGGCGCTCCTGGCCAGGGCGTACCTATGCCGGGGCGATCTGTGGTCGGCCGCCGCGCAGATTGAGGGACTCCGCAGGAGACTCGCCGGTATCCTCCGTTCCAGGCGCCCCGGCGGAGGAGACCCGGAGGAAGGCCTGAGCAAGCTGGGCAGGTACGTTCCCGACGGAGAATTGGGGGCTCTGAAGGAGAGTTTCTTCCGCTTTGACCCCCTCGAGATGGAGAAGGCCATGCAGACCCTCTGCTCCCTGGCCTGGGACCTCGGGCGGGAGTCTCTGGAGGACCCCACGCGGGAGAACGTGGCCATCCTGCGCGCCCTGGCTCTAGGTGAAGGAGCGGACAGGCCGGGGCCGGAAATGGCGTAGCGTGTTCGTCTGGGTGTGCCCGCAACAGGAGGGATGGTCATGCCCAAGCGTCTCACCCGTGCAGAGCTGCCCGTGGAACAAACCTGGAACCTGGCGGACATCTTCCCGACTGTGGAGGCCTGGGAAGCAGAACTGGCCGTGGTATCCGCCGACATGCCCACCGTGACCCGCTACGCGGGCAGGCTCAGCGAGGGGGCCGGCACCCTCCTCGCCTGCCTGGAGGCCCTGGAGGAGCTGCAGGAGCGGTTCGGCAGGGTCGCCTCGTACGCCTTGCTCAGCCAGTCCGCGGACGGCACCTCCCCGGCGAACCAGGCCATGGCCGCCCGGGCCATGAGCCTGGGCGCCCGCATCCAGGCCGAAACCTCGTTCATCCGTTCCGAGATCCTCGCCCTGCCCGAAGGAACCGTGGAAGATTACCTGGCCCGGGAACCCGGGCTGGCCAGCTTCCGCCGTTTCCTGGAGCGTATCCTGGCCGACAGGCCCCATGCGCTGAGCCCGGAGACCGAGCGGGCCCTTGCCGCATTGGGCGAAGTCCTCGATGCACCGGGGATGATCTACCGCCGCTCGAAGAGTTCCGACATGACCTTCGAACCGGTCAGGGACGGTCAGGGGAACGAGTTACCCATGTCCTTCGCCATCTACGAGGGTCATTACGAGCGTTCGCCCGACACTGTCCTGCGCCGCAACGCCTTCGCCTCCTTCACGAAGGGCCTGAAGGCCTACCAGAACACCTACGCCGCCACCTGGGCCACCGAGGTGCGCAAGAACGTGGTGATGGCGCGGCTCCGGGGCTATCCGTCGGCCACCCACATGATCCTTGACCGGCAGGAGGTCACCCTGGACGTTTACAACAACCTTCACGACATAATTCTCCACGATCTTGCCCCCCACATGCGCCGTTACGTGGCGCTCCGCCGGCGGGTCCTCGGCCTGGACAGGATCCTTTACTGCGACATCGAGGCGCCGCTCGACCCCGAGTTCAACCCGTCCACCACCTTTGCCGAGGCCGCCGAAATCATCCTGAAGGGCCTGTCGGTCCTGGGGCCGGACTACTCCGGGATCATGGCGAGCGGCCTCAGGAACCGCTGGATCGACTGGGGCGACAACATCGGGAAGTCGACGGGCGCCTTCTGCAACTCGGTATACGGCGTCCACCCTTACATCCTCATCACCTGGACCAACAGCCTGCACGATGTCCTCACGCTGGCGCACGAGCTGGGCCACGGGGGGCACGGCGTGCTGTCGCAGCGTCAGCACCTCTTGCTCAACAGCCGGCCGTCCATGTTCTTCATCGAGGCGCCGTCCACGCTCAACTCACTTCTCGTGGCCGACAGCATCCTGGCCGAGGCCACCGACAGGCGCGTCCGTCGCTGGGTCATCATGCAGTTGCTCGGGATCTACTATCACAACTTCGTGCGTCACCTCATCGAGGGTGAACTGCAGCGCCGCATGTACGCCCTGGCCGAGAAGGATGAGCCCATTACCGCCAGCGTCCTCTCCCGGGTGCAGGGGGAAATCCTGGAGGAGTTCTGGGGTGGAGAGGTCGAGATCGAAGACGGTGCTCGGCTCACCTGGATGCGCCAGCCCCACTACTACAGTGGCCTCTACCCGTACACTTACTCGGCCGGCCTCACCATCGCCACCGCCGTGGCCCGGGCCATCCGGGAGGAGGGCGAGCCGGCCGTGAAGCGCTGGCTCGAGGTGCTCAAGGCCGGAGGTACGAGGAAGCCGCTGGAGCTGGCCCAGATGGCCGGGGTGGACATGACCCGGCCGGAACCCATCCGCGCTGCAGTGGCCTACGTGGGATCGCTGGTGGACGAGGTGGTCAACAGCTTCTAGAGCGCACCCGAGGTTCTGAGACAAACGGCCGGGCCGGGAGGAGGAAACCGGCCCGGCGTGCGGCCTGCCCTCGGCGTCCCCTTACCCGATCCTCAGCGCCGCCGCTCTCCTGGAACTGGCGGAGGAAGAGGGCCGGCTCGACGCCTCGGCAAAGGAGCTGGAAGAAGCAGTGGCAGCAACCCGGGAGGCCCTGGCTTCCCTGGATGATCTCCTTGCCACCCTGCGCAGTGCAGCCAATTGGGGGATCTGGGATATGGTGGGTGGAGGCCTGCTCGCGACGGCCATCAAGCACTCCCGCATCGACGAGGCGCGGGGCAAGGCGGCTCTCGCCCAGCAGTCGCTGGAGCGGCTGCGGAGGGAGCTGGCGGACGTGGGAGCCCGGGTGGATCTCGGCGTCGACATCGGCAGCTTCCTCACCTTCGCCGACTATTTCTTCGACGGGCTGATCGTGGACTGGGTGGTGCAGTCCCGTATCAACGAGGCAAGAGGCCGGACCGAAGAGCAGCGGGATGCGGTGGCATCCATGCTGCCGAAGCTGGAGGAGGAGTTGCGCCGCGTCGCTGCCAAGACCGAGGACGTCCGCGCCAGGAGGCAACGTTTGGTGGAAGACACCCACATGCCTCGCTTTCCCTATACCGGTCCATAGCCGGAGAAGTCCGGGGGGGCGGGCCGTGGGCAAGTGGGGAAGATTTCACCGCTTCCGGGGCGACCGGACGCGTACTTTTTCACCACAACCCGGGTGGTGGGTGGGCACCGGGCCGGGAGAGGGGCTCTCCTGCACGCGGAAAGTGCCAGATAGGCGGCGCGGGGTGCCGGTATTCGACAGGAATGTGCTGCACCCCCCGGCGCCTTCGACCCGACGGATGCCCCGGAGGCCGGGTCACCCCCCTCAGGCGGGGTCTGATTCCCCAGGTGGGGAATTCTTCACCACTCGTCAGCCGGCGGTGTGAGGAAAAAACCACCACGTACCCTCACGGTGCTGACCCGGGCTCCGGGATCCGGTCAGTCTGGACCGACAGGCGCCGCTGCCGCACGGGTTTATCACTGATTCGAGTCTGGGCCGGGATGTGAGGGGGACGGCCGGGCGCTGGCCCGGGCCGCTGCACGTCCGCGCCCGGCACCGATAGTGGATGAGGAGGAGCGTGTCGGAGCGCCGGGGCAGTTCCTGGCGAGCAGGGGGGATGTCGGGGGGTGACTGGCAGGTACCTCGGTGTGGACGGGTGTCCGGGTGGTTGGGTGGTAACGGGGGTCGAGGGGGGTAGGCCGTCCGGTCCGGTGCTCCTGGGGACGTTCGCGGAGGTGATCGACCACGCGCACGGCGCGGCGCTGGTCCTGGTTGACATCCCCATCGGCCTGCCGGACGCGCGGCAGGGGCAACGCGGTTGTGACGTGGCGGCCAGGCAGGCGCTCAAGCAGCGCGGGTGCTGCGTGTTCCCGGCCCCCATCCGCGAGGTGGTGGAGTTGCCCGCAGTGTCCGGATACGAGGAGGCCTGCGCGCGCCAGCGCCAATTGGCGGGGCGGGGCCTGACCGCGCAGGCGTACTGCCTGCTCCCCAAGATCCGGGAAGTCGACCGGCTGATGCGGCCGGAGCCGGGCCTGCAGGAGCGGGTGCGCGAAAGCCACCCCGAGCTATGCTTTGCCGCCCTGAACGGCGGCCGGCCCATGCGGCACCGCAAGCGTGCTCCGAAGGGACACACGGAGCGGCTGGAGGTACTGCGGCGCCACCTGCCAGAGGTGGACGGCCTGCTCGACGGGGTATCCTCGACCAGGCGGCGGGGTGCTTACGCGGCCGACGACGTCCTGGACGCCCTGGCCCTGGCTGTCAGCGCCTGGCTCGGCAGCGAGCGCGGGTGGCGGGTGGCCCCTCCCCGGGGGCCGGAGCACGATGCCTGCGGGCTGCGGATGGAGATGGTCACTGCCTGCTGGGGGCTCGGCTAGCAGCCCCTTTTCCGCAGCGGCGGCAGGATGGGTGCGGGCGCGCACCCCTGAGGCCGGCCACGCGCGGGCCTTCATGGCGCGGGGGAGCGGGAGAAGGCGAGGTAGTGGGCGTACTGCCGGCGCTGGCGGCGGAGGGCGGTCGAGGAGGCGGCTGGCGCGTCTATGAGTGCGGCGAGGTAGTCCGCGTGGACGGGGCGCAGGGCTACCAGGGCATGGCGGGAGCCGGAAGCGGGGTCGCGTACCTCAACACGCTGCTCGCTGGCCACGGGGCAGGTGGTCGGGTACAGGATGGCAGCGGAGCGGCCCGGCGTGCTGAGGGCGTACATGGCCAGCTGGTAGAGCATGTCCCGCGGAGGGGGATTCTCCCAGAGGTCGCGGTACTTGGCGTCGAGTACCGCCGCCGGCGCAGGGGCGGGACCCGATGGGCCAGCAGCGGCAGTGGCGGGTACGACGAGCATGTCGGGACGGGGCGTGGGCGATGCCCGGCCGCGAGGGTTGTAGTCGGGGTGGTAGCCGAGCATTCCCGTGAGCCGGCATTCGGGGCGTACCGTATATCCCTCCAGATTCTCAGTCAGGAAGCGCGTGAGCAGCGTCTGGAAGAACCGGTTCATGTCGAAGAGGAATCCCGGGAGTTGCAGCGGGTGCGCCTCGCCGTCGGCAGACAGCCCCTGGCCCTCCACCAGCATCTCAATCAGCGTCAGGGCGGGCCGGTAGGATCGGGTAAGCCGGTCCATTTGCAGGTGAAGCCGGCGGAAGGTGGGGCGGTCGAGCCGCGCCGGGGTAACGCCGTCCGCCAGCAAGGCGGCTACCCTGCGGAGGTGTCCCCGCAGGGCCACGTCCTCGGTGATGGTCGTCCCAAACTGCAGGCCCGCCAGGAGTACCTGGTTGGGCAGGCAGTCGGCGAGGCGGGGATGGTGCCAGCAGGGCAGGGCAGCTTGGGCAGGGTGCCGCCGCGCCAGGGTCGCAAAGTCGATGCGGCCCCGCGGTGCCGGGAGTACCTCGTGCCGGCGGATGTAGCGGCGGTGCAGGCCGCGGGCGGCGAGCTCCCCTGCCTCGGCGGCCAGTTGGTGCAGCAGGAGGTCGGGGAAGGACAGTTGCCCTGCGGTGATGTCAACCTCACCCACCAGCCTGAGCTGCCTCAGGCCGTAGGCGTAGCGGAGCAGGGAGAGCAGGGCCGGACCCGGGATCTTGGGCTCGATGCTGATGTGCAGGGGGCCCAGGCGCAGGATGCCCACGTAAGAGCTGGCACGGATGCGCAGGCCGTCGACCAGCTCGAGGACCTCCAGTATCCCCTCCCGGGACAACTCTTCAGCCAGCCGGCGGGCGCCCGGGTGAGCGGACAGGTTCAGGCCCACCAGCTTGCTGCCGAGGGGATCACGCGGATCAGGGGCAGCCGTCTGCCATTCGCTCATGTGCAGGCGAATGGCACCGCCCCCGCTCGCCCTCTCCCCGTTCCGGCCCTCACCGTCCATGGTGACCCCCCACCGACCCCAGCACGCCTGCTGGGCCTTCAACTCTCCTCCTCTTCGGCGGCTTCGGCCTCGGCCCGGATGGCCTCCGGCGAGGTGATGATGTCCGGAGCGATCGCACGCAGGGCTTCCAGCAACTCCTCCTTGCGGTTGGGGTCGAAAAGCTCCTCCCGGAAGCGCTGGCGGGGGAGGTCCACCAGGCGGTTCCCCAGGATGTTCTCCAGGGTTGCATAGTCCTCGTAGCAGTACTCCTGCAGGAGCGGCAGGATGTCGTCCCTCAGGACGCGCACGAGTTGCTCGAAGGTGGTGACAGGGCGCCCGCGGTGCAGGAGGTAGGAATGGCCGATTTGCAGGTTGCGGGCGTCGCGGCCGATGTACTCGCAGATGCGCTCGTTGACCGCCTCCAGCCAGCGACCCAGGGGGATCCCCTCCACTACCGCATCCGCGAGGACGCCGGGATCGGGCATGAGTTCGACGAACCCGAAGCGCCGGCGCAGGGCGGTGTCCAGGAGGGCGATGGAGCGGTCGGCTGTGTTCATGGTGCCGATGATATACACGTTCTCAGGCACGCGCAGGATCTCGCCCGAGAGCGGCAGCAGGATGGGCTGGTTGCGCCTCGATTTCTCGAGCACGGTGAGGAGCTCGCCGAAGATGCGCGGGATGTCGCCGCGGTTGATCTCGTCGATGATGAGGTAGAAGTTGCGGTCCGGGCGCGCGGCGGCATCCCGGCAGAGCCGTTTGAAGATGCCCTCTTGCAGGGTGAAGCTGAGCTGCCCCTCGATGTTCTGAGGGCGGTAGCCTTCGATGAAGTCCTCGTAGCCAAAGGCGGGGTGGAAACAGCACATCCGCACCAGGCCTCCCGCCTCTCCCACCGAGCCCACCACTGCCTCCTTCTGAACGGAGGCCAGATCACCGAAGGGCTTACCGAAGGCGTGGCGTGCCGCCAGTTCGCGGGCGGTCCATTCCGCCCAGTAAGTCTTGCCGGTGCCCGGCGGCCCGTAGAGGATCACCTGCCCCTTGCGTTCCAGGATGTCCTGGATGCGCCTGGGAATGCCCGTCAGTGCGTCGAGGCGAGGTGGCGGAGGCTGGGCCCGGGATAGCCTTTCTATCTGCACGAGTGCCCGGTAGTCCCTTATCTCCGAGAGCAGGGCTGTCTCACCCATGGGCGCCAATCCCAGGGTGCTCAGATTCACCTGCCGCAGGCCGTCCCCTTCGGCGAGCCACTCCACGGGCACGCGATGGGGGAAATCCGGCTCCTCGCTGAACATGTAGGCACCCGCCACCCGACCGATGCCGAGTACGTTCTGGCCGCGGACCACGACAACGATGTCCCGCTCGGAAACTCGGGTCACGAACCAGTTCATCTGCCTCGCCAGAGTCAGCGCCTCCTGCGCCAGGGACGGATACGCAGTCGAGATCTTCCCCGCCAGGTTGTTGATGCTCTCTTGCCTCGGGGCCAGCCAGGATAGGTCACCGAGCGCAGGAAAGCCCAGCGCCATGACCTGGCGGTCTCGCATCACATCCCACGGCGGCGCGTGCGGTCCGAGATTGAACCCCCAGTAGCGGTGGGGGCTCCCGAAGTGCCCCTTCAGTACCGCGGTCAGGTCACTCATGGGCCAGCCGAAATCGGTCGCCAGGCGCACGTAACGCCCAGCAGCCACGTACCGCCCTCGGTGGTGTGGAGGCTCCTGCAGCAGCTTCACCAGGTAAAACCTTTGCCAGAGTTCGCTGTGAAAGTGGTCGAGCTTGTCCGGGTACAGGAGGCTCAGGTACTTGTGCCCCCAGGCGGTGTCGCTCACATCAGGTGCCACCTCGTCCAGGCGGTGCTGAAGTGCGAGGTATTGTTCGTCTGAGGCGCCCGGGGGGAGTTCCGCCAGGGCACGGCTCGCCTGGATCAACTGATCCCTGTGCCGGCGGGCGATGACGATGGCTTCTTCCACTGTGATGGACTTCGGATGTTGGGGAGTCCCCGTGATCCACGCGCCGGTTTCCTTCTGGCGGTAAATCTTGTAGTTGAAGGCACTTCCGCCCCCGATGCCACCGAAATAATCGGTGCGGAATTCGTCGTCGTTCTTGGACTCCAGCCAGTACACTAAGCTATCGTGGTTGGAGTGGTGGTGCATGGTTTCCAGCAACGCTTCCCCATCGAGCCCGGCCAACACCTCGGGACCAAACCGCTCCCGAAACCTTGCCTGGTTCTCGCGGATCACCTGCTCACCGACCAACTTGCCCTCGGAAGCAAGCTTGTTGTACACGGAGACCAACTGGTCCCTGACAGCTTCGGGTACTGGCAGCGACATCGTTTCCCCTCCAGCTTTGAGTTAAAATGGCGCTACCTACCTGCCCAATTCTACACCCTGGTCGTGTGCGCCTGCCCTCCTTTCACCCGTATTGGCCGCACCCTTTACTGCCGCTGAGCCGAGGGACTCCACGACTTACATGTAGCTCATCACCCAGAGGCAACGCTCTCTCGGGCCGATCATTCCTCCCGTGCTGGCTCTTTGGGTTGAGTATTGGGGCTCGCCCACATGGAGGTCGCAGACTACCGCCCGCAGTGGCTGGTCCGCCACAGGTGGCAGAGTAGGAAAAGTATCCCTCCATGTCGTACTACCGAACGAGCTACCGCGTGTGCGAATTGGTGGTAGCGAATGCGGTGGCTCATCTCGCTTGGTTAACCAATTGCTTACAATTCCGATTGGGTCAGCGAAGGGAAGCAGGTTGTGTCTGTAATGCATACGGAGCGGGGTATCCGCCGCCGGGCCAGGTGATCAAACAGGGCAGGGAGTGGCAGGTGATGCATCTCTCGGCGCGGCTGACGTGGCATGACGGCGGGTGGGACGGGAGGATCTGCAGGAACCCTACCGGGAACGTCTGGTGCCTGATGCACGAGCACATCCGCTCCTCGCGGGATGATGAGCGGGAAGAGGCGCACAAGGGAAAGCTGCTCGCGGATATTCGGGACTGGGGTCCGCCGTGCGGACGGGACCCCGGCGCGTTCTCGCCGGTGGGATACCGTATCACGCACCGTGATCCCCTCGACTGGCGCGGCTTGCCACCTGCGGAAGAAGAGATCCCGCCGTATTCCTGGTGCGCCTCCCCGTACGGTCGTATGTTCTCTTCCGACCCGGAGGCGACGTGGGAAAGCGATCCGGTAGAGCAGGAGCGGCGGCTCCGGGAGTTCTGGGCCAGTGTCAAACCGGGGCGTTCCCTGGTGTTCTTCTACCTTAACCACGCCAACCCACTGCAGGACGAAAGCGGTACCCGCCTCCTGGTCGGGATCGGGCGGGTCAAGGAGATAGGGCTGCTCCAGTACTTCGGCCAGAGCCCGAAGTACCCGGGGAAGAAGTTCCCGGTATGGTCCCGTCGCGTCACGCACGACTATCCGCGCCAGGGGTTCCGCCTGCCCTATCAGGAGTACGTGCAGCTCGGCCTGGACCCCAGCGGCATCCTGTGCCCGATTCCGTCGTCGGCGATCCCGGCCTTCTCCTATGTGACCGAGCACGTGACGGACGACGTTGCCATCGCCGTCATCGAGCGTGCCATCCAGTCCCTGCAGGCCGTGATCAGCGAGGGCAGAGTCCCCGGGAACTGGGGTGAGGCCCTGGCATGGCTTAACGATGTGCTGGCCGAATGCTGGACCGGCCGGGGCCGCTATCCGGGGATAGGGGCCGTGCTGGATCACCTGGGGTTCGGTCAGGGCGCGGTCTTCCACTACAGGGTGCTCGCTCCCATGGCGGAGAGGGGCGATGACCCGCTCGCCTACGTGATCGCCCTGCTCGAGGGCCGCGAGGAACTCACGGACCCTTCCTACGCCGGCGGTCTCAGGGCGGCCGCGCAAATGTGGGGTCAACTGCCCCAGACACGCAGGGAGTTGCTCAAGACCCTTTGCCGGTTCGAGCTCACCAGGGCGCAGGTGGATCGTATTGCGCACCCTCAGAAGAGGGCGGAGGCAGGCATTCCCGCCGACGACCGGCAGCTGATCGAGAACCCTTACATCATCTGCGAACGCGATGCCGGCGGCTGGGACCGGGAGCGGAGGGAGCCGTCGCAGCCGGTGGCCTTTGAAACCATCGACCACGGCATGCTGCCGGGAGGTGAGGCGGCATGGGCGAAGGGGCATGTGGACCGCATTGCGCCAAGCGATAGCGGGCGGGTACGCGCCCTGCTGGTGGAGGTCCTCCGTAGCGCGGCCAACCAGGGCGATACCCTGTTGCCCCTCGGGGAGGCCGTGGCGAGGGCGCAGAGGCTGCTTCCCGATGCCCGGTCATGCCACCCCGACCCGGAAATCATCCGGGCCAATGCCGCCTTCTTCGGGGAAGCCCTGGCCCTGGATTTCGACGCCAGTCCGGCCACGGTGGCGCTTGACTGGCTGGCAGACATGGAAAAAGACATCCGCAACGTTGTACTGGAGTTCCTGGGTAAGACGTACCAGCCCAGTGGGTTAGACTGGGCGCAGATCATCCGGAGCATCCCGGGTGCGATCCCGGCCGACGCCGACGAGCGGGCCGTCGCTGAGGCCCTGGTGGGGCAGGCCAATGCCCTCGAGCTGGTCTTCCGATCCCGGTTTGCCGTCATCCACGGGCCGGCCGGGACCGGGAAGACGACCATCGTGGCGGCGCTTCTGCGGGGCATCGAAGAGACGGAGGGCAGAAGGCCCGTACTTCTCCTGGCCCCTACGGGCAAGGCCCGGGTCCGCCTGGCAGAGAAAACCGGTCTCAAGGATCGGGCGTTCACCATCCACCAGTTCCTCCTCCGGAACGGGTGGTTGAGAGAGGAGAACTTCACGCTGAAGCTCTCAGGGGGCCAGACGGAGGGGGCAGCTACCGTCATCGTCGATGAGGCCTCCATGATCACCGTCGACCTGCTGGCCACCATGCTGCGAGCGCTCAAGAAGAACGAGGTGCGGCGCTTCATACTGGTGGGGGATCCCAACCAGCTGCCCCCCATTGGCCCGGGCCGGCCGTTCGTGGACATCATCTCGTGGCTGGAGCAAGATGAGACTATCCGCCGCTACGGCCGGCACGTAGCCCACCTGCACCAGCGGGTCCGTCACAAGCACCGCAGTAGCGAAGCCCTCCGGCTGGCGGATGCCTTCGCCGCCGAGGACCCCAGCCCGGATGACGACGCCATCCTGTCCGCGGTGGCGCTCGGGCGGGTCGATCCCGCCTCGGACCTGGAAGTTCACTACTGGAACGACGCAGTCGAACTGTCGCACCTGCTCTCGGAACGCATGAAGGCCGTCCTTGGGGTGGCGGCAGACGGTCCCAAACCGTGGGACACCCTCGATGAGTCGCTGGGTCACGGCAAGGAGAAGCCGCATCCCGAACGCTGGCAGATACTGAGTCCGGTGAGGGGCGAGTTGCACGGCACCAGCGAACTCAACCGAGTCATCCAGCGTACCTACCGGCGCGGCCTGATGGTTACTGCGAAACCGAGACCGTTCGGTGAGCAGGAGATCGTCTGGCGCGACAAGGTCATCCAGATCGCCAATGCGCGCATGCCCTGGTGGGACGGGAAACAACAGCGCGAGGAGTACGTGGCCAACGGCGAAGTGGGCCTGGTGGTGGGGACGCAACGAAAGGGTAAGCACGGCAAGCCCCCCTGGGACGTCCTCTACGTTCGCTTTCCCGCCCGGGATTTCGAACTGCAATACCGGCGCCCGATCGTCGACAGTTACCTTGAGTTGGCCTACGCCATCACCGTGCACAAGGCCCAGGGGAGCGACTTCGACTACGTCTTCCTCATCATCCCCCAGAAGGCACCCACGCTTTCTCGCGAGCTTCTCTACACCGGCCTCACCAGGTTCAAGGAGCGCCTGATACTGCTCATCGAGAAGGACTGCGGTCCGCTCCTCCGTTGCCGCAGCCCGGAGGCGTCTGCCACCGCCCGGCGCAACACCAACCTGTTCTCACTGCAGATGCGCCCCGAGACCGTTGGCCCGTACCGCCCGGATCTCCTCATCCACCGCACGCGCGAGGGGATCCTGGTGCGCTCGAAGTCGGAGGTGGTGGTGGCCGACGTCCTCACCAGCGTCCTGGGCGAGGGCTGCTACAGGTATGAGCAGAAGCTGGAGAACCCGGCAGATCCCCGCGACTTCCGCCTGCCGGACTTCACCATCACTTATGCGGGCGACACCTTCTACTGGGAGCACCTTGGCATGCTCGGCAACCCGGCCTATCGCCAGGAGTGGGAACGCAAGCGGGCCTGGTACGAGGGCCTGGGCATCCCGGTGGTGGGCATCGGTGCAGCGCCGGGTCAGGAGCCGCCGCACCCCACACCCCCGTTCGTCATTACCTCAGCGGACGGGCAGGACGGCAGCATAGATGCCCGGGAGATCGCCCACCTGGCTCGCAGATGGATAACCGGTCCGAGCTAGGACCGCAACTACCTTCGCAGGGTCACCACGTGCTGGTCTAGCCCGAGGCGCAAAACCTCCAAGCGGCCTGAGGCGGGAAGTATCGTGTCGATGAGTGCCGGTTGAAACCGGAACGGGAACAAGCTTGGGCTATGTAACAGATGCTTCAGCGTTGCCGTACCGTCCGGCCGCGTATATAGCCATGCCTCGACTAGCCAGGAAATGAGTTGGGGATCATCGACTGTGAGGGATAAGCCCGGGAGATAGACGCCTTTCGTGTTGCTATCTCGGAGGACGCCCCAGTCGACATAAGAACGCAGGACACGGCGACAGGCCCTGGAAACCGTCTCTCGTTCCCCATACTGCTCCCGCACCCGCCGCTGAACATGGGCTGCCGCGGCTGAGCCCTGGAGCTTGAGGAGCCGGCCGACAATGCTCGCCACAGCCCCCCAGAACGGGTAGGCCGCCATGACCATCCCCCAATGGACCGGAAGACGGTTGGTGGGGGAAAGGCGCCGGAGCAACTCCAGCCCGTGGGCACGCAAGGAGTCAAGCTCTCGTGAGGTCTGGGCCCAAACCTTCACCAGTATGGTAATAACCTTCTCACGGTTGCTACGTTCAGCATGCCCGCCGATAGATACCTTATCCTCCAAGAGATCGCCTAGGGCCGCCACTACGGTGGCCCGGTCGCTTCCGGCGAGGACGAGGTTTGCTGTCACTTCGAGCCACTCAAGCCGGATACGCTGGCTAATACCGATCTGATTGGCGCGCGAAGTCATGAAATCCCTCCCTTCTGCGGTGTGGACGGCTGGTCGAGCTGCAAGGGAACAGCGCGAATGGCTGATGCCTCTTCGATCTGCACAAACGGTACAATTACCTCTTCGATGCAAATGCCGCCGTGGCTGACGACCCGTTCACCACGCGGGACGAAGGCGGCACGTCCGGGAGCAATCAGTGGGAGGCAATCTTGGGGAAGCCCGACTGGTTCCCATTTCAAGGCGTCGCGGAACCGGGCGTGTACCCTGTCGCGGAGCAGGGTGTCCGAGTAAATCCGCACCCGCTCACCCCGAGCGTCGGCCACGGCCCCTTCCGTCGGGCGGCCACAACCCTCAGCTTCGATGTTGCCGTGGTCCGAGGTGAGAAAGACCAGGAACCCGTGGTCGTGGAGAACTTTGAGCAGATTGCCCAGATAAGGCTGGCAGGCCCACTGATGCACCTGGTTGTGCATCCCCGCCATGCCCAGTTCCATCCCGTGCATAATCCTGTCAACTTTCTCGATGACTAGCCCGGAGACTCGAATTCTCGGGTCAGAGAGCAGCTCCGCTACATCCTGGAGGTCACCATCTCCCAATCGCTTAAGGTAGAGGACCTCGTCTTGGCTCAACCTCTGGCCCACCCAGAACTGCGTCCACAGTGCGGAGTCGTTGTCAGTCCTGTGGATGCTAGCCGGAAACAGAATAGGGGGCTTGGCTGAAAACGCAGCCTGGCGCGAGATCGAAGTAACGGTGGGAATCCACGCAAAAACCGCCGCTTCGCGAAAGCATAAGCTCGACCTCTGAAGCTTGAGAGCGTCTCGGAGGATGATCCACTGGTCCAGCGCCAGTCCATCGACAACCACCAGGGCTACTTTGCTCTTCGAACTGGATCCCAGATGGTGGGCCACATATCGGGGGATATGGTGAACCATGGCTGGGGGAATGGCCGGCAGAGTGCTGAGCCCTGAGTACCGCTTCACCAGCCACGCGGTGAAAGCGGCATCTATTCTGGAACGTAAATCCGAGAACCTGTCCCTGGTGGTCGGGTCCATAATGCTAGTCCCTTCTAGCGGTCGGTGGACCAGGATGGTCAGTTCAGCCCACTGGCGTGCGAAACGTAACCAGCTTTCATGCCTCGCGTCCGGGGCCGGAATGCAGGACCGAACGCTCTCGATTAACGTGTTTAGTCGGCGTGCACGATCTTCGGCTGGATCGGTGTGGATGCCAACACCCACCCAAGTCTTGCGAAGTATCCCTGCATCCTCGTGAGAAGTGGGTTGGAGCAGCCGCTCAGCGAACAGGTTGTCCAGGTAAACCCGGACGTCGCCGTCGTCGAAAGGTAGGTCAACAGGACCGTTGAACGTCAGATCGTAAGGTTGGGTCCTCTGGCGGACGTGGGTTCCCCCGGCTTGGGCAGCGATGCGTTCCACAAAAGCCGGCCAGCGTTCTTGCAAGAACGCAAAGAAGGCGTCCCGGTCGGGAACAATGGACTCGAGTGGCCAGTCCTTGAACTTGTCATTCTGTTTCAGTAGTTCAATGAACCTTTCGTCCAAGACGGGAGGTACACGCTGCATGCGGTAGTGGCGACGGAGAAGTACACGCAACAGGTCCTTAGGTTCCTTGATGAGCTCGGGCGCGATCTCGAAGACATGCCGGAGGATGAAGTCTTTCGTGGCGTTATCACCGAGGAGACCCGGTGCATATCTTCGCTGAGCCTCGTCCAGCGGATCGAGATCGCCACGGTCAAGGGCCGCCACAATGGGATAGCTCAAATGAGGGAAAATCTCGCCCAGACTGAAGGAAAGTCGGCGCCCAACCTGGAGCAGGTCATAAGGCAACTGATTGAGATGCCGGGACTCGCACGGCAAGACCACCACCAGAGCTACGCCTTTTCCCTCGTCCCACTGAGAGCGGAACTTGGATTCGTACGCGTACCGGAAAGCGACGTGATCCTCGAAGGGGATGACCTCAAATCCTTGCTCCTGGATGGCTGCGAGGATCCCTTCCTCGAGCAGAAGACCGTCCGGGTCCGCCACCAGGGTGAGGCGTGACACTTTGGAAGTGAACTCCCTGAGGATCCGATCCCGCCAGCTACTCACCGCCGCCACCCTCTACACGGATCAGGAGCAGGCAGGTCATCTCTGGAGATACCTGTGCTCTACGCTCGAGTTCTTCCCAGGTGCTCCGCTCTTGCCTGGCCAGGAGGTTGAGGCGGTGGCCTCGCACCTGCGGAAGCCCAATCCGTTCGATGGCTTTGCGCCTGGAGGCAAAGGCGTAGGCGGCCTTCTCTCGCTCACGCGCGATGTGGGCCTTGTGTTCCTGGACAAGTGCCTCGTAGACGGGCCTTCCGAATTCTTCAGCTGCCTTTTCCAGCTTTGCGAAGGCGGTCGCGGAGGACTCGGCATCAAGCGTGGAGTGGAGCAACGGAGTGGCGACGAGAAGTTGGTCCCAGATATGCCTTGCCGTGGGAATGAATACCTTGTTGCTGTCCGACAAGAAGAGTGGTACGACTCGCGTGTACCGGGTCTCGGGCCCTGAGTCGCCCACTGCAGAGATCTGCCAGAGAGACCAAAAGCCCTGGATTTCCCGGGCAACGCCCGGCAGGGATACCACGGGGACCGGTTGCCCGGGAACAAACCGTGGCAGGCGCATGGCCAGGCCTCGAACCCTGGGGTCTTCCAGTGTGAGGTGCCGGGCGGTTGGGAATTGTTCTGCTTCCTTAGCCGAAAAGACCACATCGACATACACTTTACCATCTGGCCAGGTGAGGTCCCAGTGGTGGCCGTGACGTTCTGCCTTGCCGCCATGGGCGTTGAGATAGTTGACTGTCATACGCTCCACCCAATAGGGTAGGGGGTGCGTCAGTAGCTTGTGCGCCTCCCCCGGGTCGAGCACAGGCGCCGGCCCAAGAATAGAGGCGTTCGCTTGCAGTCCGCGAATTTGCCTCTCAATCTCGGCGATTGCCGTGTTCACGGAGTCCTCCACCTTGTCCGGATTCAAGATCGCCTCCAGATACAGGTCCTCGAACACCCGCCCCGCCTGGGCCGAATCGAGGACATCGCCCGTTTTATCGACGCGGAGCTCCTCAAGAATCACCGCGAGCTTCTCTTCCAGGACTTCCCGGACCCGATGCTCCACGGATTCCTCAAGAACAAAGTTGATCGCTCTTACCGCATGCTTCTGCCCGATGCGGTCCACGCGGCCGATCCGTTGCTCAAGCCGCATGGGATTCCACGGGATATCATAGTTGATGACCACGTGGCAGAACTGCAGATTCAAACCCTCTCCGCCAGCATCTGTCGAGATGAGAATGCGGGCTTCATGGGCAAAGGCCTCCTGAACCCGCCTCCGCTCCTCCAGATCCATGGAGCCATTGAGGCAGACAACCGTGAATCCCCGCTCGCTCAGAAACTGATGGAGCATTTCCTGGGTAGGGATGAACTCCGTGAACACGAGCAGCTTGAAGTTTGGGTCGCCTTCTTCGGCCTGAAGACGGTAAATCCAATCGAGGAGGGCCTCGGCCTTTGCGTCAGGGGTAGCCTCCTCGCACCGGGCGGCGATTTCCAGAAGGCGCTTAACCTCGGCGCGTTCGTTCCTTAGGGCCGTAAACCGAACTGGCAACAGTGCTTCCAACTGCTGCTGGCCATCCAACTCTCCCCACTCTTCTTCAAAGTTCAAAGGGAGGAGGGAGAGATGCTCCTGCGGATTGTTGAGGGCCTGCAACCGCCTTTCCAGCGCCGTACGGATGGCGCGAGTGCTGGAGACGACCAGGCGTTGCATCAATATCATCAGGAACCCGATGTAGGTGCGCCTTTCCCGTATCGCCTCGTTATATCCGTCCCGGACGTACTCGCTTACGGCCTGGTAAAGCAAGCGTTGGTCTTGGTGCCGCTCCCCCCAGGAAATCGGAACGAGCTGCGTGTACCGAGGTTTGAAGAGCGGCCTTCCCTCAGTATCAATGGCACGGCGTTTCTCCGTCCGGATGACGTAGGGCTGAATGCGCTCCCGGGTTACGCTTTCGGCATCGGGGAACGCCCGGGGGTCAATTAGGGAAACCAGCCGGTGGAAGGCGTCGGTCTTACCCTGATGTGGGGTCGCCGAAAGAAGTAAAAGATAGGGCGCTGCCTCGGACAACCCCCGGCCAAGTCTGAAGCGGGCCACCTGGTCGGTGCTGCCCGCCAACCGGTGGGCTTCGTCTATGATGACGAGGTCCCAGCCCGCCCAGATCAGGTCTTCAAAGCGCTCCCGGTTGTATTGCTCTACCTGGGCTGCCGTCCAGCCACGGCGTCTGTCTATGGGCTTCACGGCGTCCATAGGTACTACTACCTGCGAGAACATCTGCCAGACGTTCGGTTTGGAAAATCGCACACTGCTAGTCGTAAGCTCTCGGTTGCCGGCGGGCTGGTGCGCGCTGTCGGCCAGGCGGCGCAAGTTGGGGGCCCCAAGTTCCGGGCCTCGAGGCACGGGGCCGAGGTTCCTGTAACCCGGTGCACCCAAGTCAGAGCCGGACACGGAGAAAACGCGCCGCAATGCCTCCAGGTCCTCCGGAAGCACGACCTTGAAATCTTCCCCAAAGTGAAGACGCATCTCGGCCACCCATTGATCCACCAGGCCCTTGGGGGCAACCACCAGGGTGCGTTTTACGAGCCCCCGTAGCTTTAGTTCCCGCATAATCAACCCGGCCTCGATGGTCTTACCCAGTCCCACTTCATCGGCAAGGAGGTAGCGAACGCGGTCACCAGAAACGGCGCGGGACAGGGCCAGGATCTGGTGGGGGAGTGGGATGATTGAGGACCCGATGGGGGCAAGCAACACATCCTGTGTGAGCGCATCCGCCACGCGAGCGGCAGCAGCGGTGTATTGGATGTGATCGGGCGAAGCGGTGCCGGCACTCTCCAGCGGCACCAGCCTGGAAGCGGAAATACGCACCACGACATCCCGGCTCGGCAGCCACACCCGGCAGATGGTCTGGCCCCAGATGGTCTGTGCCTCGATCACCTGGCCGAGTTCCCCGTGGTCGCAACTGTAGAACCATGCACCCTGGGCAAGGTCACTGGTCACTTCCGCTTCCTACCTACAAACCTGTGCTTGTGTTTCTCCCACACCGCATCCGCATCGATCCCCGCATTTATGGCGCTTCTCAGCCTATCCAAGGCCGCCTTGCTGTAACCCTTCAAAGTCGTTGCCTTTCTTCGCAAGACCTTGAAGCACTCTGGATCTTCTTGAATACCAAGCTCGAGTATAAGAGCGCTGGTCCTGGGTCCGGACAGGTTGAGTTTCTGAGCGATGTCATCCCGGCTTAGGTTATACTTATCCCAGATGTTGACCTCATGCTTGATCACGGTCCCGACAACTGGCTCACCCTCCTTTGCCACCCGGACGGCAAGGTCTGCATCTTTCTTGATGCGGAGGTAAATGGGGATGCCTTCGCCCTGACTGTCTAGCCTGAGTTGAGCAATCTCGGGAAGGATGATGCTCCACTCCTCCCCCCGCCGCCTGCGTTTGATCACCTTCCGCAACTCCCTTTCGGTTACCCGTTGTGCGTCGTCGCGGATTGCTGTTGCGAAGGCAAGGATTGGTCGGAGTCTTGCCGCAGCCTGAACACCTCTACGCCTGCCGGACTGCAAGAGGTCGTCCACCTGGCGCAGTTCGCTGTCTATTAAGAGTCTCAAGTCTTTGGGAGGACGAGTCGATATGGGCAAGACACGTTCAGGGATGGAGTCCGCAAGTCTTTCTTTGAAAACCCGGTAGAGCAGATCATCGAAAAGCGTCACGGCAGCCTGGGCCTGCAAATAAAGGAGGTCTTCCGACACCTCTTGGTAGTAATGAACGGAGGTATCCCGGTAGGCGTCGAGAATCGACAACGTGGACCGTTCATCCGCAGAGATTACCTGTATCTCGTTGTGTGCCACCTCCAGACACTTGTCAAAACCATACGAGTATTTCTGCCCCTTAGTATGTACTGTCCCGGTCTTGTCCATGATAACCGCCTTCAGGAGCATCTCGAACGCGTGATGAAGGAGAATCAGCACACCTTCGGCGCGGCCCCGGTCGTGGGGCCGGTTGAATAGTTCGATGCCAAGCACAATGGAGTTAACGGCGCGTTTCTTCAGTTCAGCCACATGCCGCTTGCATCGAGGCATGAAGCGTCACTCTCCTGTACGGGTCACAGCCTGGTCGTACCACATAAGTAACTTCGGGTCTTCCTGCAGTATGGTCTCGGGTATTTTCCGGGCGACGGTGATGATCGTGGCGTAGTCCCGCTCTTGCCAGGCCTTCCTGAATCCGGCGCGGACGGCTTCCATGCGGAATATCCTGAGACAACGTTGGGACGAGGCCTTGTATTCTTCAAATTCACGCAGCAGAGCTCGCTCGCGCAGCTTCTCTAAGTCACCTGCCTTGTTTGGGTCAGGCACGTACCAGCGATCTTTTGCGGCGGCTATGAGTACAGGGTGCTGGGTGACTAGCCCCACTATCTCCTCGGCAGCCCGTCCCGCAGTGAGTTCTTCCTGCACAAGCTTGCGTAGTCTTTCGCTCTGCCTGATCCAGGCCACTAGTTGGGTGGGAATGGGGCCCCTCCCGTCGTAGACGAGGAAATTCTGCTGCAGAAGTTCTGATAGCTCGAGGGGTTTTTCGTGCTTCTGCCATCCGCCGATCTCCCGTAGGAACTGGGGGTGGAGTTCCTGGAATGTCTGTGGCTTCCTGGTGAGTTGCTGTTTGAGCCACTGGATGGCCGAAGACTCATCGATGACGAAGAGCTGAAGCTGCAGGACATCCTTCACCGTCATGCGCTTCCGGTCATATTCAGCCGCCTGATCCGGCAGGAAGTACATCCCGTCGCGCTCGGGAAAGCGCTGGCCCAGACCCTGATAGAACTCTGCTGCCGAGAGCGGAACGGTCACGCCCCGCCGGACGTGGAAAGCCACCATGCGGTCAAAAAGCAGGTAATTCATCCGCTCTGCGATGACCTCGGCTTTGCCGTCTCTCGCAACAAAGACCGGAAGGTGTCTTAGGTGTGTGCGAACGAAGTCCCACACCCCTTCTTCGGTCCCGGCCACGAGCCTGAACCGTTGCTCCAAACCGGCATTTGGCTTGTAGCAGGAGATGATGATGTCTTGCTTCACTGCAGCCGCACTCGTTAGCTGTTTGAACGTTCCCTGCTTCTTATCCAGCGTGCGTACATCGGCAACTACGAATCCCGCAGCTTGAAGCGCCTGCAAGATGGCGTTCCACACCCGGTTCTGGGAATTATGAAACTCGACCGTCATCCAGCGACCGGGTTTGAGCACGCGGTAGCATTGCTGAAAACAGCGGGTCATGAGCTGCTGGTACTCCATGGACCCCTTGCCCTGGGTTTCGTTCTCTATAGCTTCCGGCTTGTTGTTGGTGAAGACCTTGAGCCAGCTTTCCCACAGGAAGTTGAGTTCGGAGTACATCAGGTTGCCCCCGAAGGGCGGGTCCGTGAATATGTAATCACAGCTAAATTGTGTTCCGCCCTCCACAGACGTGCTGCGGGTTTCAGTCAAGACGGATGGAATATCTGTGTTTTTAACGCGTGCAATACTCTTAGGCAAGCGATTTCGCCAAGTCTCAAATGGCTGAACTTCGACGGAAAACGAAGGTATATACAAAGTGCCCGAGAGCGGTGTCCCCACCCATCCGCCACCGCCGTGGAAATAGTAAGAAGTGAGAAAACGGGTGAGTTTGCTTTGCCGTATGGCGAGGCTGTCAAATTGGTACAGAAGCTCACGGCTCAGGCTGGATGCTAGAATCGCTCTTGCAAATGTGCAGAGCACCCACAAGTTTCGCTTGGTGTAGAAATGGTGCACATGGGTGATGCCAGCATGATAGCCAGCTCGCCAAGTATCCCCCCATTGCTCGCCCTTGAACATCATTGGCTGCGTGGGGAACCAGTACGGGATGTCGCTTTGCTCAATTTTCTCGATCAGAGCCAAATCGAAGACGTCGGGCCCTTTCTCGTAGCGCTCGTTGCCCACGGAGTAGTTGATAAGCACGGGGACCTGCTTGGCCTGGCGGATGGTCTGTCCGATGGCCTTGTCGAACTTGGTGACCCACGTGCGCTCCATGCAGCGCTTGGTGAGCATGGCTGTGCAATGGGGACAGGGGAATTGGTCACGTACCGTTCCCGCTTCTCTGTCCACTGCGGCCTCCCAGAAGATCACCTCCCGGGCACATTCCGGGCAGACGAAAACATCGGACCAGACGGTGTAGTTGATCATTCCAACGGGAGCGCCCTGAGCCTTGAGTCCGTTGACGAATGCTCGGAGTTCGTCCTCAGACTTTGCCGAACGTACCTTCTCGGCGAGGCTTTCAACGTAGGCTTGATCAGCCGGGCCGCTCCCGGGTAGGTTGCTTCCCCCAGTTGCATCAACCAGCGTTGCGTACATCCAGCCGCATTCCTCTTCCACTTTCTTGAGGATGTGCATGGCCTCGCGCTCGAAGGCCACAACGTCCACCGGCGTGTTGTAGTTGTACGCGATGAACGTGGCGGCCGGCGAGAGGTCGTTGAGTACGGCGATGCGTGGGCCCAGTTTCGAGAAGGGCTTCCAGACCGTCTTGACTTTTCCGTCCGCGCCCCTTTCTTCCTCGGGTTGATAGATGATGCCCTGCTCGTCAACTTTGTAGCCCAGGGACTCGACCGTGGCCTTGTCGCCGCACAGTTGGGCCGCTACCCCAGTCATCCCTGTACCGCAGAAGCCATCGAAGACGATGTCTCCTGGTTCCGTGTAGTGCAGGATGTAGCGCATTATGGCCTTGTGCGGTACCTTCGTGTGGTACGAGTGGGCGTTGTAGATGGGATCGTTCTTGCCCTCGCTCACGTCCGCCGCGAAGGGCTCCCGGCGGTAGTGGTCTGTGGCTGGGTCGTAAGGCTTAGCGTATTGCCGGATGAAATCCCCGATAAATGGGTTTGGGCACGCAGTGTAATACGGCGGATCGGACAGGGCAAGAATATCGTTGATGGTGCCGTGGGGAAAGCCGACCTCGTCCTTCCAGCGCTGCAGCAGGTCCTTGCCCGTTTCCCCGTAACGCATCCGCTCAGCCAGCTCCCGAAGGGTCTGTTCGTTGCCCATGGGCCAGTTCTCCACGGACTTCATGCGGTTGTAGGCGTCCTCCACTGAGGTGAATGGGACCCCGCCCAACTTTGTGTGCAATTCCTCCAGCCCGACCCGGAGCTTGTCGAGGAAGTAGGCGCGCCTGGCCTCATCGTTCTCGAAGGTTAGCCCGAGGCACCGAACCTTACCCCCGCTCGTCGCGGTCTGGTTGTTAAGAAGACTCCCTAGACCGGGTTGTGTGTTCATGATGCTGCATCTTCCTCTTTTCGGTGTTCCGTCTCCCCGGACCCCGGGTCCGGCCATCTCTTCCGCAATCGAATTGCCCGCTATTCCAGGATTACACGCACTTTGCCCGGGTCCTTGCCCCTCGCGAGGTCCTCCAGGAATTCCTCGAAGCGCTTCTTCAAGTCACCGAGGGTGGCGGGGGAACCGCCGGTGAATAGGGCCGCGCGGAGGTCTTCCATCTTGATGGGTACTCTCACGAGGCCAGAAAGCACCTCTTGCAGAGCGTGGATGAACGCCTGGTCAATCTTCTCTGGTAACATCCGCCGGCTCATGAAACCCTGTAGAAGCTTCTTGGCCTCGGGCTCGAGCAGGTCCAGGTTGCCTTGTGCGGTAGGATCCTCCAGGTTGTCGAGGAGTGCCGCGGTCCAACTTTCCATCAGCGCATCGAGCCTTTCGTCCAAGGCGTCCAGTGCCAAAGCAGCCGGCACGGTCACCGGCTCCAGTGCCGGTTTATAGCCGCAGTGCGGGCACACGGGCGACATTTCCAGATCGTGTTCTGCGAGGGAAAAACATGACCGCAAGCTGGCGAGGCGGTTCTGGAAGTCGGCCAGCTCCTGGCGGGGCAGGAGGTCAATAGTGGAGAGACTCTGCAGAACCTTCAGCCGGCTATCGGTAGTGAGTTGAGCCTTGCGTTTGTCACCATTCACCCCCAAGCGTGCTCTTGTGTGCGCAGAAAGATATGCCTGCCGGTAGGCGTTCTTTAATTCCGCGAGCTGGCGGTAGGCTTCTTGACGGAAGGCAACACTACGGCGCCTGGCGGGATCGCCCAACTGGGACAGGACCCCGTCCCGCACTGTCTCCATCTTGCTAACCAATTCGTGATCGCCAGGCAGTACCGCCTCAGCTGTGGCGAGGTACGAAGCCACGGCCCCGAGGTCGTTTACCAGGCTCTGAAGTACTTCCACTTCTTCCAGCGCGGAGAGACCTGCCCGCTGCGCGGTTACTTCCGGAACATCGTACCGCAGGTTCTTCAATTTCCCCGGGGAGGTATATACCTGGAGCGATTCCAGGAACGCCTTTGTGTCATCCATTTGGGAACGCAATCTCGCCCCCTCTTGGTCGCTCACGAGGCTCTTGCCCCAGAAAACCAACCCGCCTTTCAGAGCCTCCTTCGCAAGGACCAGTCTTTGAAGTTCTAGTTCTACGGCCTTTTGCAGCTGTTGTACTGGCTCCTCTTTCCCCTGGGTGACCAACTGTGCCATCCCCGGCGTCAGTTTCAGAAGCTCGAAGAGCGCCTTGAGCGCGGGCAGGTTCCATTCCTTGGGGTGCTCTATGTGCTTAAAACGGGTGAGCTCATCGACTGGAGTCGACGCCAATTGGGCAACCCCGGTGGCGTCGAATTTCTTCCCGGGAATTGCCAGAACTACATCGCCCGAGTACACCAGGGCGGCCAGGATAACAACCAACCACTCTGGCTCCAGACGGTACCCCTTGTCCGGTGCGAAGTACTCGACACCCGACACGTCTTGGAGAAGCTCGCTACGGTTGACCACCTGGCCCGTGCCCTTCTTGGCTTGGATCTCGAGAACGTAGTTTGCATACCTCGACTTGTAAGGGACCAGTCGCTCACCGTCCAGGAGTTCCAGGGCATCGAGTACGGCTGTTGCAGGTTTGCCATGGCTTTGCCCGGCGATGGCTCGCAGGGCATCCTGAGCAGCCTGGGCCCGGTTGGCTGTGGTGATGATCACCGGGAACGAAGGGTAAGCTGGAGCCGCGTTCTCAAAGTGAGCCCGAAGGCAGGTCCCCGCCACGGTGTTCACCAGATCGCGGAAATTGATCCGCTCCGGAGTGGCTGAGATCTCCCGCACCAGCCTCCCTTCAAGCCACTCAACGAGTGGCTTGGCTCGCCCCCGGTAAGTGACTTCGAAGGCCGTGGAAACGCCTTGCCTCAGCCATTGAACGAGTTTATCCAGGAACCCGGATGCCTTAGATTCGTAGGTTGACTTTGTGTGCCCGGAGGCAGTCGAGGCCAGATCCAGGGCCGCAGCGTAGTTACGGAGGGCCATGCGGAATGCCTCGTCCATACCTTTCATGCGGAAGAAGACTTCATCCGGCTTCTTGTCGTCTCTAAAGTCAGGGGGATCAAAGGGCTGGAGGAAGTAAAGGTAAAAATCGCGCGGCGGCACTGCTGTCGAGCGCTCGTTGGGTGCGCCGAAGAAGAGATACCCCAGGCGCGTCGCCCTACGATCTGGCCACGTCAATTCGTGCTGCCATATCCTGTAGCCAGTCACGTAGGTGTGGTCGGTGCACTCCATGACCCGCTTAAGGGCTTCGTAGTAGTAGCGGTTGAGTTGGGAGGGCTCGAGAGTCTCGGCTCGCTTTTCGATCAAGGCGTCGAAGTCCTCGGTCTTCTTTAGGTCTAGATAATACTGGCGGTTCTCCGGGTTAAAGGAAATGAACTGTCCACTCACCGTCTTGTGGATTTCCCGAAGCACGGTTTCCACCAGGGTCAGCAAGTCGTCCGCCGGCTCCCCGCCCAATTCTTCGATTCCGGGCTGAAACAGGCACAGGCCGTCGCGCAACTCCTCGGCGGTAGCACCCAGGGGGACGTGAATGTCCCCGGTTGTAAGGCGGTGCACTGACAGGGCGTGGATGATGCGTATGGCCATGGGTTTGTAAGCAGGTCGACTGAAAGCCCGGTCGACTCGACTCTCCAGTACCTCGCTACAGCCGATCACCTCCCTGATGTCGGGGTCCGCGCGGAAAGCCGCGTTTTCTCGTAGGGTGGCCCAGTAACTGTCCCATGCAATCAACCCCGGCCTGTCGGTCGGGACCTCCTGGTCGAGAAGCTTCTGCATGGTCCGCGAAAGGGTTTTGAGCACCTCGCGTTTCTCAACGGCCTTGATCTGTTCGAAGACATCGACGTAATCAGCGTGGACGGGGAACAGGCGAACGAATTCGTCCATGCGTTCGTTCATGCGCCCGTAGAACTTGGCAAACGGCGTGAGGTAGTCACGGATCTTGGCTAGCTGGTCCCCGGTTTTTTTTAGCAAACGCTCGGCCACGACGAATTTGATGTCCGTGCGGGCTATCAGTACCTCCTCAAAGCGGTCCTTGACGCGGCGGATGCTGTCGGCCGCGAAGGAGAAGCGGGGGTTGTCAAACAGGGCCTCCTGCACCCCGGCGATAAAGCGGAACCGCAAGTCCTTGCATACCTCGCCGATCTCCCTCAGGAAGTTTAAGTCCAGGATGAGTTCCTGGTCCTTCCGCGTGCGCAGGTAATCGAGCAACTCGTCGATTACCAGCAGGAGCCCGTGGTCGGGGTACTCCTGGTGGAACGCGGCCATCATCTTCTCCAACGCTGGCTTGTTGCTCGGGACTTCCGCTGCTGACGGGAAAACGTAGCTCACACCCATATTCGCCAGGTGTTCTTCCAACTCAGCCACAACGATATCCCGTAGTGACATGGTGGTGGCTCCGATCTCGCTACGCACCACCTTAAATCGGCCGCCGATCTTGCTTGCGGCTTCGGCCACGTTGGGGTTATTAACGTGTGCGAGGAAATCCGCGTTTTCTGCTAGGGCAGAGAGCACCGACATGAGGTGCGATTTGCCTGTACCGTAATTCCCCACGATCAAGAGTGCCTTGTTGTCTGCGGGCCGGTCGAACTGGAGGTGAGGGATGACGAGGTCAGTGAGTTTCTCGGCCATTTGGGGGGAAATGACATAAGTCTCCACCAGTTGCCGGGCGAGAGGCTCCTTGTCTGCATCCCGCAATTGAACCACAGATTCGATCGGCTCAAATTGGATGAGGTCCCGGTATTTCACTTTCTCCGCCTCCTCTCCTGATATGCGGCTACCTCTCGTATCTCTGGCATTTCCTCTGTCTAACTCCCGTCGCACGGCGACCGCCGGTCCAGGTCTACGTACAGGAAGTCCTGCAAGGGGTACCGCCTATACTCTGGGTGCTCGGGAGTTGCATACGTGAGGTTTCCGTCACGAAGCGCGCCATTCCACGCAGCGACTGTAGTCCTGGTTCGCGAGAGGCCTTGCAGAAGGCGAAGCGGGTCCTGCCTGAGCGCCACGGCAAAAAGGATCTCGGTGTTGTCCAGCAGGACCACGTCACTCTTGAATGCCCTAACAAGTTCCGAGAGCAACTGCGGTAGTCGCACTGCCCGCTGCCGCTCCGTAAGATCCAGCATGCGCCGGGAGAGTTCGAGGTTGACATTTATCAGAGGAGCACCTGTGACCGCATGTACGCACCTGAGCACACGGGTCTTGCCCTTGCCCGCCGGTGCAATGACCAGAATCAGGCGATGATAGAGATCAACCGCCTGGCTCATCTTCTCTATAACCTGATGGGCGAACATCTGGAGTAAGCGATCTCCCACCGCGCTCTCCCGCTCCAAGGTCCCGTCACTCGGCAGACCCGCCACAACCTGATCGTGCGGAATGAATCCCTCACCCCTTCCGCCGTACCCAGCAATAGCCCCCGTCTCATTTCTCCAGAATGTGTTTCCATTCCTACCACATTGTGAGGACCCGTGGTTAGCCCAGGTCTTCCACGGGCGTCAGGGCGAATTGATTCACCGGTTAATGTTTCCGTGGTATCCGCGCCCCGGCAGAAAGCAAGCGTCCAGAACTCCGGGCACGAAACGTGGCGCCGCCCGGCGTGCTCGACTGGTCGTTATGTCTCGCGTTCGCGTGATTATTGCCCACTTACCCTTTTTGTGGTATCGTCTGACTTGAGGGATACAGAGGGACATACTGGTCACCATGTCCGACAACTGGAGTAGTATGTCTGCCAGGTATGTGCGGTTGCTTCCTGATCGTGCCGGCGGATAACAAATGAAACAGCAGATCCTGTGGGGGGAGGTCAATGCAGCAGCCGGATGACGAAAGTCCGCCAAGTAACCGTGTACCTGCTGAAGCCTGCAGTCAAATCCCCGAAAGAGGCACTGAAGTACGAGCGGGGTTTGACCGAATACAGACTCGACTCACGACTCACGTTTACCGGCTCTTTTTATGTGCAGACGCCAAGCCCCTGCGTCCCTGCGTGGGTGGATTTCGTGCAGGAAGGTCTGGTCGGCCAACTCAAGTCCCCGACAAGTGCGACCGTGTCTGCGGTTCTGCTCATCAGACGCGAGTGATCGTTGGTTCGCTATTACTTTCGGCTACGGGCGCAAGCTCTTGAGACCTGACTGCTTCGAACGTTCCTTCGGTTTGAAGGTAGTGCTCAACACCGTGGATCCCCTTAACCTGAGGAGCATTGACATGCGCACTTTTGAGGAGTTGACATTGCACACTCGCCGCCAGGCCAGTCGGGGAGCCAGCCTGAATACCTTTGGCGTCAACATTGCACAGGACCTGTTGCGGGCGGTCACCGGCAAGCCCAGGGACGAGGCCTTTGCCCGGCGTGTCTCCGGCGCGGATGCAGTCGTGCTGTCGGCAAGCCTGCGCTTCGACGAACTGGGACATAAGTGCGCTGAACTCCTCGAAGCGTACTCCAGCGAAAGGTACCGCCGGGATTTCGGTTTTGTTGACCAAATCCAGAAGATAGCTGACCCGGAGGTGGCGGAAGAGCTCAACAGGATGCTGATTGAGCGCCTGCAGACGGGAGACCTAAGTTTGATCCACCTTGCACCGCCTGAACCTGTCGAGTGGGAAGCAATTGAAGGATTCACTTATTCCACCGAGCACCACCGTGCAGTTCACGACGACCTCGAGGTGGACGATCTCTTGGCAACATTGAACAACCGCTGGCCTCTGTCGTTATCGCGTCTGAGGCGACACCGCATAGGTGTGAAGTACCATTCAGTGGAGCAACCCATCGAAAAGTGGACGCTGTATGACGCCATAGTGGCCGAGATTGTTCGCGACCGCCAGGTGTACGTCTTGTCAGGCGGCCATTGGTTCGAGGTGCACGAGCGCTTCGCGGATCGGGTGAATGCGATCGTCAGCAACTTGGGCTCGAAAACGTTTAGGCTTCTGCCGGCTCGGAAAGGCGAGCATGAGCCGATATACAACGAGCGCGTTTGCTCAAGTAACGGGTACGTTCTAATGCACGGTAGGAAGGCGATGCCTGCGGAGGGAACGCAGATCGAGTTGTGCGATATTTTGACGCCCGACGGTAAGCTCATACACGTCAAAAGAAGGAGCCGATCCGCCACCCTCAGTCACCTGTTCAACCAAGGGGTCGTCTCAGCCGAGGCTCTTGTCTACGACGAAGCGTTTCGGAGTCAGGTGAGGGAGATCGTGGCGCAACTCGACCCAGAAACCGCGAAACTCATACCAGCCGAGCGGCCTAATCCGTCCCGGTATGAAGTGGTCTTTGCGATCATAGGCAGGAGGGCAGGGAACTGGCCACTCTCTTCCCTTCTTCAGCCGACTGAGCCTCAAGAACAATGCCGATCGCCTACAACGCTTGGGTTATCACGTTTCTGTAGTTCAAATTAACGAGGTCGATGCGCTGTAAACTTGTCTGCCGGCTAAGCCTGCCCCGCTGGGGGAATAGTTTGACGGGCTGGAGATAACGGCGGAATCCGTGGCTCCGTCAGCCGGTTCGGGTTTCTTCTCGGCGGAGTGCCAGGTAGGGATCGGGCCCTCCGCGTGCACTGCTGCTCTGCCGCCGACGAGGAGCGCCGCGCCCCCCGTAGAACCGATCGAGCGGGACAAGGGCATGCCCTAACCGGAGGAGGCGGTCTTCACGGTGACGTATACGGTGTAGCCGGGTCCCTTCTTCTTGGGCCTTCTCTCCGTGGTCCATGCTCCCTTGCCGAACAGAGCGTCCAGCACCTGCGGCATCAGCCGGTATGCGTCGTGGTCCTTATCCACCACGTGGTCCGGGAGGATCCCTTCGATCTCAACCTGTATGCCCTTCCAGGGATGGCCCTGAGTGCGCACCTTCTCGGGCAGGTCTGTCTCTTGGATACGCTTGACCGCCTCTTCCACCCAAAGCTTCTGGGTATCCACCGGCGGCGTACCCGTGGTCTCGGCGCCCTCCCCTTCCTCGGAATCGGGCGCTGGCCCGGTGTGGCGGCCGGGGATGGAGGCGAGTCGCGTCGCGAAGGTAGCACGAAGTTGGGCGGCGTAGGTCGGTGCTGCGGGCCTGGTGTAGGTGGGGTCGGCGGCGGTGTACATCTTTTCGAAGGACATCACGCGGAGGGAGACGGGGTAGCTCTTGCCGCCCGCGCTGCTCCAGAAGACGCAGTGGCCGGGGATGGGTTCGTTGAGCAGGGCGCTCAGGATGTCGTCGCTGAAGTGGGCGTTCGCCTTCTTCAGGGCGAGGAGGTCGCCGGTGGAAAGCAGGTGGAAGACGAACCAGTTATCCCCCTGGCTGAGTATCTCGTGGGGGATGCTGCCCGGCTGCTGGGTGATGAGGACGGCGCCCAGGTCGTACTTACGGCCCTCCTTCACCCAGGTGACGTAGGGGGCGTAGCCGGAGGTCCCGCCGGAGGAGCCCAGCACCGCCTGGGCCTCCTCCACCACGGCGATGACGGGGATGGTCTCGGGGTCGGCGCGGGTGAACTGCTCCTGATTGTAGTCGAAGATCCGCTGCAGGATGAGGGCCGAGAGGATGAGTCCCGCCTGCCCGCGCATCTGGGAGAGGTCCACGATGCAGAGTTTGCCGGCCTTGAGGGAGTTGATGAGCATGTCCAGCACCTGGCTCCCGGGGTCGTGCAGCATCTTGACGATGGTGGTCATGTTGGCTCGCGCCGCCGCCATCTCTGCCTCTTGCGTCTTTTCCAGGTGGAGGAGTTCGCAGATGATGGCGGGGTCGGCCAGGTTGCCCTGGGCGTAGATCTCGTCCACCAGGCGGCTCCAGTCCGAGTCGTTCAGTTGCTTCAACCTGCGCACGTTCTGCTGGTCCTGCTTCTCTGGGGGCAGGGCGACGGAGACCACGTCCGCCGGGCGTAGCCTGCGGATGTCCAGCCTGATGTCCCCGGCGATGAAGGAGTCGTAGAAGGGGCTGGGACCCCTGCGGTTGGTGAAGAGGACCAGCTTGTCTTCCAGGTGCGGTACGTCGCACAGGCCAGGGCGGTTCTGGTCGTCGGGCCAGAAGTACTCGCCCTCCGGGTCGAAGATGATGGTACCCACGGGGGCCCTGCGACCGCCGCGCTTCTCGACCGTGGGCGTATCCCGGTAGAGGCTGCTGAAGAGGAGCTTGGTGAGGTTGGATTTGCCGAAGCCGGCCCGGGCGAACACGAAGGTCCGGCGCGACACCAGACCCCGGATGTCGAACTTGGGGGTGACCCTGGGGTGCCTGATCTGCATCCAGTCCTCCACGGTGATCAGCGGCTGTCCCCCGTTGACGTCATCTCCGGCAAAGATGTACTCGCCCAGGGCCAGGTAGCCCAGCTCGGCGCCAGGGAGGTTGTGGCCGGCCACCTCCCGCAGCACGTCTTCTGCCAGGAAGGCCACCTTGCTGCCCAGGTGGGGGAGCCGGCGGTGGGAGGCGGCGAAGACGAGGCGGTCGCCGACCACCCGGACCACTCCCAGTACCCGTATGTTGATGCGGTACTTGAGGTAACGCTCGCGCAGTTCCTCCGGTATGGGGCGGTCCTCGGCTACCGCCCTCACCCCGTAGTCTTCGCCCTCGCTTGAGGTCAGGCGACCTTCGGCGGAGATGGAGCAGATCCTCCCCAGCACGGCTTCGCTCTCGGTTTCCAGTTGCACCACCACGAACTGGCCGTGCATGGGGCTGTTCTGGTAGTCCTCCCGGTAGGGCAGGACCAGGTCGGCGTGGAATTCCAGCCCGCCTTCACTGAACCCCCGGAAGATGCCCGCCACCTGTTCCCTGCGGAATAGCTTCAGGCTCATGACGCACCTCCCATGCCGACCTCGGGGTGAAGTCGGGCCTCATCCAGGATCCCCCGCTTGTCGGGGGGTAGCAGGTCGCGCACTGCCTGGTAGATCTCGTCCTGCAGGATGGTGAGGTCGAAGCCGGTCACCTGGGCGTACTCGTGGGCTTTCTGCAGGCACCGCGGGTAGAGGGGCACGGGGAAGCCCGCGATGGCGTCCGCCAGCAGATACCCGAATATCTCGCCTGCGCTCTCGCTCTGGGAGGAGAAGACGTCTATCGTCCAGATGGGGTCTCCCGGTCGGGATCCAAAGCGCACGAAGTACATGTCGCCGGCGACGAACTTGGGCGCCTCGCGTTCGCCGCCTTCGGCCTCGGGCCCGCGAGCCCACTCGGGCCAGACGAAAGCCTTTGCCTCCATCTCTCTGGGCACGCGCACGTAGCAGGGTTCATCACGGAGCATCACACCCTCGATGGCCAGGGCCAGGCGGTAGCGCTCGAGCACCTTGCTGCGCTTGGCGATCCCCACCAGGTAGATGCGCCGCCGCTGCATCCGCCAGACCCTCTCGATCGCTTCCTCTATCTTCTGGCGCCACCTGATGAACAGCTCCCCGCGGAATACCTTGCTGCGCAGCATCCCGTCCCGCACGATGAGGGTATCCGTGGCGAAGGAGTGGTTGCGGATGCGGTCGTAGAGGACCGCCCACTCGCACAGGTCGCGGTAGACCTGAATCCATGAGGGCGAAACCATTTCCGGGTGCTCCCTGATCATGCTCGCCGGGGGGATCATGGGGCTCAGATTCCACAGCAGGGGCGGATCCACACCCAGTTCGGTCATCATGACCCCCAGCGCGGTTTTCGGCTTTCCGTCGGGGGTGAACTGGGCCCGGCTGAGGGCTTCCGTGTCCGTGGTGGGGGAAACGCATTCGATGTGGTGCTCCTGCCCGTAGGAGTCGACCACGCGCACGAACTGCATGAAGAAGGGGTCGAACAGGAGCCGGTTGTTTCCCCCATCACTTCCCACCAGCGAGACCGCCGTGGTCGACCGGGGCCGTATAGGTTTGACGTTCCCGGCCAGGGGGCGCACCTCGCGGCACAGGTCCTCCAGCACCCTGCGGTCTTCCTCCGCCCGGCGGGCGATCAGCTCGCGCACCTGCCTCAGGGTTTCCGGTTCCAGCATGGCTACGCCTCCAGTCGGGCTACCAGGTCCACCTCTTCGACGGCGGTTCCCGCCCGGCAGAATTGTTCGGCCTGCCGTTTCCCCCGGGTGGAGGGGCCGGCGCTGCGCACCTCTTTGACGGACCAGCCGCAGTCGGCAAGGGCCAGGGTTCTCATGAGGACCTCTGTCCCGCTGTAGCGGGCACTGGGTATGCACCCGAAGCGCACCACCAGGCGGGCCCCCGGTGCGCAAAGGCGGGAAACGGCCCGCCATACCTGGGCCAGGGCACCCGCGAAGGCCTCACCGCTCAGCTGGCCGATCTGACCTTCACATGAGTAATCGACCGTGCTGGGCCCGCCCACGAACCAGTTGCGCAGCCACTGGTCGGGTACATAGTTCCGCATCCGCATGTAAGGTGGCGAAGTCACCACCCAGCGGAACCGTTCGGGCAAAACGTGCTCGTCGAGTCTCCTGCTGTCATCCTCCATTATCCACCCGGGGGTGCGCGGCGGTATGGTCCCGAAGAAGCGGCGCGCGCGCCGAGATACTACCTCTAGCACGCTGACCCTGGGCGGCTTCAGGCCGCGCTTGAGCCAGAAATTGACGGCGCTGTTCGGCTTGGTTGCATACGTGCGGGGCATCTGGTTGGACAGGTAAGCGGCCCCGGTTTTCTGCAGGGGGCCGTGCAGGGCGCCCAGCATGATCCCACGTAAGGCAACCTGGGGCTCGGTGATGCATTCCCGTAACAGGGCTTCGCGGACCTTACAGATCTCAAGGAGCGTTGCAGGGTGGTAGCACAGGTCCCAGAAGGGTCCGGTGGGTACGTCTGCGGGCTCAGCGTCGGCTTGCAGGATGCGGGCGCACAGGGCGGTGACTTCCTCGGGGGTGACCTGCACCATCTTGGCGGCTGCGATGGCGACGGCTACGCGGCACCGGTCGACCCCCACCGAGGGCAACCCGAGCAACCTCGCAGCGTAGTTGGTGGTCCCCCGGCCGCAAAAGGGGTCGAGCACCCACTCGCCCGGTCCTGCCTGGCTCAGGTGGGCCAGCGGGAAATCCAGGGGGAACATGGAGAAATAGGGGCAAATGCCGTTCAAGCGGAGCATCTCCGCGGGGAAGCCCGCCACGGGGTCGTCCTCGGGTTCGTCATGTGCTGCGTTTTGTATTACGTTGACATCCGCAGGCTGACAGCAATTCCAGGCCCCCATTGTCCTCTCCCCATGGCTCAGCCCATCGCGCTGCCTTTCTCTCGCCCCGGCTCACGCCGCCGCGCGAAACCCCTGCCACATCGTGCAGCCACCGCGTACCCCATATGCCCCCGCTTGTCGTAGGATTGGTAACCCATTGCGCTATCTGAAGAGTACCAAACCTGGAACACCTTATCAACGGTACCAGCGGTCGGGTGTGGCGGCCGCGCCGAGCCGGCAAAGGGGTACCTCCGCCAACCGTGGCGGAGTAGGAGGAACGGGGTCGTACACGTCACGGTGGGAGGCCTTGCCACTGCGTTCCCCATAACCTTGTTCCGGCAATACGGGGGATGGACCTGGGGTGACCTGGGCTTCGCGGAGTTGGCCGGCCCTCACCTCCGAAAGTCTGAGTGACACGGTTAAACCGTGTAAAGCCTGGGATGGCTCAGCGTGAATGTCGTACGAGGCGAGCCGGAGGTGCAAGCGTTGCCAGCGCGTGGCTGCGTCGTGCGCGGCCTCGGCCGCCTTTCGAAGGTCGCCGCGAATGACCCTGGCAGCCACGTCGAGCCGATTCCTTTCGGAAGCTCCCCTCGAGCAGACCCCGGGCACACGCCAGGGCTATCCGCGCGAGGGAAACCCGCCCTGAGAGTTCATCCGCTGCCACTACCGCCGAAATGGGCGGGTGCCGCGCTGCACAGAATCGACATGCGGGATGGGCAAACCTGGAACCTACTGGCAAGAGCCCACTCCCTGCACCCCACCCACCCCTAAAGGTACCGTCCCCCCCGAGATCGCGACTCTGCTCCACCGGGCAGGGGCCACCCGCTCCACGTCCGAGTGTCAGACGCCCCAGGCCCGGTCGTAGTACACGCCGGACGGCCCGAGCATGGAGCGGGGCTTGCAGATCAGCTCGCGGATCTCCAGGCCGTACCTGGGATGGAACACGGCATCCGAATACGAGGGCTTGATGACCACGGCGGTGTCCAGCCCCTGCTCCATACCCCCGAAGGCCACCACTTCCCCATCGACGGGGATGGCCCCGGCGTCGGCCGCCGTCAGGGTGGCGAAAACCGCCACCTTCAGGCCCGCGCAGAAGAGGAACAGCGTCTCCTTCATCACCGTCTTGGCACCAGGGACCCCGAGGTGCCTGGCTATAGAAGCATCGACCTCGCAACCCAGGTCGGTCCCCTGTATCACCCGTACCCCCCGTCCTTCGAGCCTGTCGCGGATGGTCGGATCGAAGGTGATCGTCTTAAGGCCCTTCCGCCGCCACTCTTCCCAGCGGGCTCTGAGTTCAGGCACTTCCCGCCAGTGGGCGGCATCGGGTGGGTCCCCCGTCACGTCCCAGGCGCCCCCGGCGCGAAAGGTCACGCATACCAGCCGCGGTTTCTCCCCCACCCCGAGTTGCTCCAGCTTCTCAAAGGCGCGCCAGGCACTTTCCCCCGTCAGCGACGGCACCACCAGGTGCCCGGCGCCCAGTTCCACGGCGCGGGCGATACCCAACTCCAGGGTTCTCTCCGTGTTGACCGGGCCCGGCCTGGCAAAGTAATGGACCCACTTGCCGGCATCCTCCATTGCGCTGACCTCCTCTTGAAACGCCAGTTCCGACTCTAATCATCTCTCCTCCGTGCGGCAAGCACCACCCTGTATCGCGTATTGCCCTCCTTGATAGGTGGGTGGGAAGACCTTATCTTCCGGCCCCCCAGCAGGGATAAGCCGGCTACGGACTCGGATACCGGCGCTGCCCCCCCGAACAAACCTTTCAAGTTCATCTAGCGTCGGGTGGGCACAGTCCATCTTAGACATACTGGCGTCCTCCCCTCATTCTCATTGCACACAGCCGATCCTCGTGGAAATGGGCAGATATTGGCGCTTCTACAGATCCCACCCCCCCTCCCGTTTGGCCACGGGCCGACAACCGAGATCGCAGCGCCGCACAACCCGGCGGGGCGCGGGCGAATCCCGCTCAGAGCAGCGGAAGGGTCTTTGGGTGACAAGGCCCACGCTTCGGGCTCCCGGGTCCCCGCAAGTTGCTGGTCCACGGCCCCGGAAACCTCACCGCCATCATGGCCCAGACAAGGATGCCTCATCCAGTCCGTCAACAAGTGACGGACCTCCACTCACCTGGCGGCTGCAGCAGAGCCGTCGGCTACTATCTCTTGCTTTTGGGGGAGATCAGAGTCAGGTCTGCCGTGGCCTTCCTGACGATCTCCGGGTTATCCCTTCTCACGATCCGCACCACCGCAGTCCTTCCGGTCAGGCGTGTGGTCTCATTTCCCACGGTAAACACATAATCCCGTGCCACTGTTCTCCCAAATACCCAAAACCCCGCCCGATCTAGCTCCTCGATCATCCGCCCAAGCTCGTACCCTACTCTTACCCGCTCCGCCGGACTCACCTCGTCCAGCACGTCACAGTCCCCTAACAGGCCGCAAAACCCGCTCACCAAGGCCACTTCATCTTCTGATACCAAGTCGTCGTGGGATAGGTCGAGGAACGCTGCCCCCACGACAATCGACAGGATCTCGTTACCGCTTGTTACCCGTGGGAGCAAAGTCTGATCTTCTTTCGTCGGCCGAGGCTTGGCCCTGAGCGCTTCAAGGTCAACGCCAAGGGCTTCGGCCACCGCCTTAACGCTTGCAAACGATACGGCCTCACCCTTCTCGATCCTCTGGACGGTCCGCACGCCTATCTTGGCGATTTCCGCAAGTTGTTCCTGCGTCCAAGCCCTCTTTTCCCTCAGATAGCGGACAGTCCTCGGGTTGATCGTTACCCTGCCCATCTCCGCGTCACCTCCTCAAACGTCGCAGATCCAATTTGCGCGAAAGTACGCGGAGCAGTCAACGCCAACAACATGCGAGTCTAGCGCAAGGAGCCCGCAACCTTCGCGCCACGTTGGGAACCTCGGGAGCCGAGCGACCGCCACAGCCAGTTCAGCCCCCGACCGACAGGGTTCAGCGCCACCGCGTCACCGAAGCCCAAGCCTATTCGGGCCCGGCTAATCGCACGCGACACATGGTGGTCACAAGAGGCGTGGGGACACTGCCTCCGGCGGCAGTCTGCGCCGGGAGATCATCAGAGTAATGCTTGCATAGTGTCGTCTGAACCCGCACGACAATCACCAACAGCACCGCGTCGGAGGCGGGGCCGGGGACCCCGGAAACGGTGGAGCTACTGGCGATCGCGGTGAAGTACAATGCGGTGCGCTGCCGGAGGCTCACCGACGGCGGCATCGTGACTTTCGGCCAGTGGGCGGCGTGCGGGACGAAGCCGAGGGCCAGATCCTCACCGTCGTGCCCATCAAGGAATGGAGCTACATGCAGGGTCACTACTTGTCGGGCAAGGTGGTGGCCGCGCGCGTGGACATGGCCGCGGTGGCAGCCCGTTTCGGGCTCCCGCCCCTTGTCCTGCACCCCGAAGGCATTTGGGATCCCCTACAAGAACACTGGCTGGCGGCGGACCTGGACGAGATCCTCGCGGAAGAGGGCGTGGCGGCGGACCTGGACGAGGTGCTCGCCGAGGAGGACGGCGCGGAAGATAGGGTCCGCGAGGTGGAGGTCCCGCTGGTGGGGGGAGCCGTGCACCCGAATGGGGATCTCGTCGAAGTTCCCGGGGGGAGCAGAACCGGCCTGTACGACACCGGGACGGGCGAGTTGATCCCCGACGAGCGTGGGAGGTGACGCCCGGTGGATGCCATGGAAGCACTGCGGGGAAGGAGGAGCATACGCAGGTACACCGCGGAGCCGGTGCCGGAAGCCCTCACGGTGGAGATACTGCAAGCCGCTATGAGCGCCCCTTCGGCGGGGAATCAACAGCCCTGGCACTTCGTGGTGATTACCGACCGTCGACTCCTCAACGAAATCCCCCGCTTTCACCCCTACGCCCAGATGTCAAGGGAAGCAGCGGTCGCCATCCTGGTCTGTGGTGACCTCCACCGGGACCGCCTGGACGGCTTCTGGGTGCAGGATTGCTTGGCGGCCACGGAAAACATCCTCATCGCCGCTCATGCCCGGGGCCTGGGAGCGGTGTGGGTGGGCGTCTATCCCAGGGAGGAGCGCGTGGCCGCTTTCCGGCGGTTGCTGGGGATTCCGGAGCACGTGGTTCCCTTCGCCCTGGTGCCCATGGGCTTTCCGGCGGAGCAGAAGCCGCCTGCCGACCGGTACGACCCGGGGCGGGTGCACTGGAACGGGTGGTAACGTACGCCGGTCCCGGGCCCTGGCGGCTCAGCGCTCGTGGGCCTGCCGATCGACGATTTCGCCCGTGTAGGGATGCACGTGTACCACGAGGCGATGGGGCGGGTCTCCCATCTTGCAGAGCATGACAACCTCCCACAGGCCCCGCACGAAGGTCACCTGGACGTCCGGAAGCAGGTTGGCCACCGTAGACGCGTATTCTCCGGTGGCCTTTTGCCAGCCTTCCGCGGTCTTCACGTACCACTGCCCGTTCTCCTGCTTAACGAGGTTTCGGCCCGCGTGAGCATCCCACCACCGCCCTACTTCAGGGTCCTTCAGGGCCAGGTCGCGGGCCTGGTCGGCGTTTACGAGGATGGCACCCTCGCCGGCGATCTCAATTTCCACACTGGCGGAGATCTCCGTCGGCTCAAGTTGGGTCCCGCCCTTGGTCTCGGTGGCGGCGGTCCCCTCCGTGCCAGCGGCAGACAGTGGTTGCAGGTAGAACGAGGCCGTTATCCGGTACTTCCCCGGGGGCAAAGCTTCGGGAGGCTGATCCGGTGTGTCGCCTGGCAGGGATGTCCCCGGGAACACCGTCTTCCAGGCAATGCGCTGCGTAATGCTGGTTCCCGCCGCCAGGGTGCCGGTGCTCACCGCCGGCAGCCGGACTGGCGAAAGCCCCTCCTCCTCCAGGGTCATGCGCGGTACGGGCGATCCGGGATCAACCGGTTCAGCCCGTACGTATATCGCGGGGTCCCCGATGTTCCAACGCGTGAAAGCCAGTTCCCGGGAGGAGCGGTTCTCCGCGCCCGCCACCACCCCGACCGTCTCCCCTTTGCGGTACAGACTCCTATCCGTATACAGGACCAGCCTGAGATCCCCGGTACTCTTCTCCGTCAGGTTCACGGGGAGGGAGGGAACCGGGATCCGCTCTGTAAGCTCGAATTTCTCCACCGCCCGGCGGAGGAAGGTGGCCGCCTCGGCCAGGGTGAGATACTGCCGGGGGCGCAGGGTACCGTCGGGGAATCCCGCGATGAGCCCGCGCTCCACGGCCACGTCTACGAGAGCCCCCTGGAGGTCCGGTACTTCGGCCCAGTCCGCGAACCTGGTGGCGTGGCGCGGGGATCCCAGGGAGGACAACTTCTCCCGGCCGTACAGGTTGAGGATCTTCATGAACGCTCCAAAGGCGTGCCCCCGGGCTATCCCTTCTTCGGTACCGAAGGCGCCGGTATAACACCACAGCCAGTAGCGCAAGCTGCCCGTGACGTGGTCGTCCCCCGGCACCGCCCCGAACAGGCGGCACACCATGGAGTTCCATTCGGTCGGGGTCACGGGAGCATCATAGTTCGGTTCTTCTGCCCCCGCTGGCGCGGGAGCGCGCAGCCCGATCTCCTGGATGAAGCGGACACTCTCCTGCGCCCAGTGCCCGCCGCCAGCGTCGGGACCATCCGCTCGGCCGAGTTGCGGCCCTGCGATCGCACCCCCGAGCAACACGACGAGCACGGTGAAAACGGCTAGCTCTCTCAACGGTCTGCCCATGTGTGCGGCCACTCCCTCCCTGCGGGCTGTCCCATCAGGCCGGCCCATTGGACTACCTCGGCTGTCCCATCGGGTGGTGCTCACTACGCCCCACCCACGATAACAGACGGCGGCGGCCTCCGGTGAGTTGCAGCAGACGCACGGCTTCCCCGGTTGATCCGTGACGCCTCTACCGGTTCCCGCTCGAGGACACGGTCCAGATCGACATCAATCGCCGGTCCGACCGTGGACTATACGCCACGATGTCGGCGTGGACCGTGGACTATACGCCGCGATCCGCGCCCGACCGCGGACTATACGCCATGATGTCGGGGTGGACTGCGGACTATACGCCGCGATCCGCGCCCGACCGTGGACTATACGCCGCGGTCGCGGGCCCACCGTGGACCCTACGCCCCGATCACGGTCCGGCGGGGGTGGCGCCGCAACAGCAAGAGTGCTAACCAGACCCGTCGGTTGCCCCGGGGCAGAAGCACCTCCCCGCGCCCCTGGCCGCTCAGGTTGCCTCGGGGCAGAAACACCTCGCCGCGCCCCCGGCCACTTAGGTTGAGTGGGGGTAGAAGCACCTCAGTAGAGAGTTGATGAGGTGGATCTTGCCGAAGTCGCCCCCGGTGAGGTAGTACCGAGGGCACCCTGCGGGAGGCCGTGTTCAGGGACGGCGGCTGGCGCGACCAGCACCTCATGGCCGTCCTGGCCGACGAATTCCGCCGGTGCTGTTCCACTTCATGATGAACTTGACCGGGGTGAACCCACCCGATTGATCGCGAAAGACTACCTGCTGGTGTGGACAGCTCTGCTGACCGTCGTGGTCGTGGCAGCATGCGGCCCCGAGCGACTTTCCCCGGGGAGTGCCCGTACGTTGGTTTGGATGCCCACCTCTTCAGCAAGAGACTTTGCCATCATCTCAAAGTCTGCCCAGTAGCCAATGGGGTCCCGGAGGTATTGCTCGAGATAGGGGAGGGCACCGGGGAACCGGCGCCTGTACGTGTCTTGAAGGAGCGCCACGCTTCTCGGATAGGGGTTCAGGCGGTCGAAACTGACCCTAAGGATGCCGGCATCGCGGATGGCTGACAGGAGGCCTTGCAAGGATTCTCGGCGGTCTCCCACTCCCGGAAGGACCGGTGCCACAAACACCCACACGGGGATACCCTCTTGAACGAGACATTTTGCCGCCTTCAGCCTTTCCGAAGGCAAAGAAGCGCCCGGTTCGAAAGCTTTCGCGATGTCGTCGTCGAGAAGGGTTATGGTGAAACCGACTGAAAGTCGAGTGCCGGGACGGTGGTCAATACCGTCGTCATTTCCTCGGGTCCGGGAAGGCTCATCATTTCCTGAGATCCATCTTCTGAAAAGGTCCACATCTCTTGTCACAAGTGCCGACTTGGTGAGGATTGAGACCCCGGCGTCCGGCAGTTCGCCCAGGATCTCGAGACACCGCCGGGTCAGACCCAGTTCTTGCTCGCACGGCTGGTAGGGATCAGTCACGCTGCCGAGCATCACGATCCCCACGGGAGTACGTTTGCGTAAAACCTCCTTAGAGAGTACGTCGGGGATATTCATCTTGGCCTGGACCTTCGTTCCCCAGGCGTCCGAGACGGGTGAGAAACGCAGGATTACAGGGGCGTAGCAGTAAAGGCAGCCGTGCCGGCACCCGGTGTACGGGTTGAGGCAATACTTATGCCCCGGAATGCCCGTCCGGCTTAAGGCGGTCTTGCAGGTTACGGGTTGCACTCCTGCTCTCACTGTGGCGGCTACGACCCCCCGGTTCTTCCTACTCTACTCCAGGCACGCTGTCAAGCACATGCCTGCGGGCATTTGCCCGTCGTACTGCATGGGGCCTCCGTCCGGTCTGGCCCCACTGCCTGTTTCTTCAGCAACTCCCCCATCCCCTGGTGGCCGAGAGCGATAGGAATGCGCCCACCCGGCGGTTGCGGACGCACTCCTCCCCCGGGTTCCGAATTTTGGAATCGGATGGGCGGCCGGGAGGTTCCAAAACCTGGACGCTCGGGGGTGACCGCGGGGGCGGCAAGCCGGTCGGGTCGTCTGACTGGAGGAGAAGCAGAGGAATATGGCCCCGGAGATGTGTACAGAGGGGTTATTAGTTCCCCTTATGCTGGAGTCGCATGGATAGTAACCGGAATTGCCTGGCGAGAGTTGCACGCCGGGAGAGCCGGGAGGATCGGAGTCGGGGCCGGCGGGGCGGTCGGAGGGGGGTGGGTTCCATGGTTTGGAACCTCGGAGGGGGGTCCCAGCTTCCAGATTACTGCGACGGCTGCCGCGGGGACCGTGCCAGGCACTGGTCCCCCGATTGCTGGATACTCAAGTGCTGCGTGGACGAGCGGCGCCTGGAGTTCTGCAGCCAGTACGGAGAGTTCGCCTGGTTGCGACTGCAGGAATGGGCGGCCAGGCACGAGGACTACGGTCGCGCCCTGGCGCGCCTCAAGGGTATGGTGGAGAGCACCTGAAACCTGAAGGCCCGGGCACCACGTGAAGGCACGGGCCCGAAGCGACCGCCTGAAGGCGCGGACCCGGGTGGGCGGGTGCCTGAAATGCGTGCTCAGGTGGCCACGAGAGTGCACCACTCCAGGGTGGTTTCCGCCACCGGGAGGGCGTCGATCCCGAACTCCGGGATCAGCACGCTCCGGGGGGTGGGAAGCGCCCTGGCCCGGCGGACGTTGACGACCTCCACCCGCCATCCGGATCTTTCGAACAGGTCCAGGGCCTTGTCGCGGAAGAGAAAAGCGTCCAGGCCGTGAGCCTCGATGGCATCCCGGTTGACGCGATCCTCCGGCGGGTAGAAACAAGAGATGGCGTAGAACGTGCCGGACGCGATGCGTCTGAGTTCCCGCAGTAGATCACCGGGGTGCTCGATGTTGGCGAGTCCGGCGAAGGTGGTCAGCGTACTGACGCTGCCGTCCCGGAAAGGGGTGCGCCGGGCGTCGAAGGCGAGCAGGCTCACCCGGTCGTACAGTCCGACGAACTCAAGATAGCGACGGTCCCGGCGGAGGACGCGGGGACTGAAGTCACTGGCCACGAGGGGCCGGTCGAGGTGGCGGGCCAGCCTCTCCACCAGGGCGCATCGCCCCGATGCCAGGTCGACCACCGGGCGGCCGGCCGCAGGCCGACCGTGGTCGGCCAGGCGGTCGCACAGGTACTTCATCTGGCTGTCTACCGCGGCATTGTACTCATCGGTGTACAGTTTCGGCCCCGCCTGCGCCTCCAGGGCAGCCGCCGCTGCGTAATCGCCCCGCTCCTCAAGGGCCATGGCGCGGATGAAGCGATCCGCGGCCGCAAGGGTCCCGGGGTCTGAGTTGAGTAGCCGGTCCTCGATGTCGGGGTGGGCGCGCAGGTACCGGCTCAGGCCACTCTCCACCTGCTCCCAGAGGTCGTGGCGCGTGAGGCCGGGTGTCAGGAAGACCCCGATGCCTTCCCGCACAGGGTATTCGGCCTCGCATCCCGGGCAGCGGATGTCGGCCCGTTCGATGTGATCTCCCCGTGCTTCCTCGATGGTGAAGCGGAGATCGCGCCGACAGGCAGGGCACTGAAGCATTTCCAGCAGATAGCGGTGCATCGTTTGGGCCTCCATGGTAGCACCGATGGTCCGGTCCCCCAGGTCCTGGGTTGACGATTCGCGGTACCGACGCTCCGGTCCTGCAGGTGCGACGCCCGAGGGCGGAGGAATTGGCACCGGGGAGTGGCGAACACCTGGGCAGGGAACGAGGGGGGTGACGGGATTGAGCGGGCAAGAGGTGCGGGCAGCGGTAATGACGGGGCCGGAGAAACCGATCGAGGTGCGCGGGTTCCCTCCGCCCCGCCTGGAGCCGGGCGGCGTCCTGCTCAGGACGGTGTACAGCGAGGTGTGCGGGACTGACGTGCACCTCTACCACGGGCGGCTGGCCGGGGTTCCCTATCCCATAATCCCGGGTCACGTGAGCGTGGGCATCGTGGAGGAGGTTATCCCGCCCGCCGCCGGCCAGGAGGTGGTCACGCCGGTGGGACGGCCGGTCCGCAGGGGCGACCTGGTCACCTTCCTCGACGTCCACGAGACCTGCGGGCGGTGCTGGACCTGCCTGGTGGCGAAGGCCGCCACCCGGTGCCCCCAGAGACGGGTGTACGGTATCACGTACTCGGCCACGGAGGGACTCCTGGGGGGATGGAGTGAGAAGATCTATCTTAAGCCGGGCGTCCTCATCATGCACCTCCCGGAGGGCCTCAGCCCGGAGAAGTTTATCGCGGGGGGATGCGGCCTGCCCACGGGATTCCACGCCGTGGAGCGAGCGGGCGTCCGCCTGGGCGACACCGTGGTGGTGCAGGGGTCGGGGCCCGTCGGCCTGAGCGCCTGCTTCTTTGCCCGGCTGGCCGGTGCCCGGCGGGTGGTCGTGATCGGTGCACCGCGACTGCGGCTGGAGATGGCGCTCTCCCTTGGCGCCGACGAGCTGGTTGACCTGGAGGAGTATCCGTCGCCGGAGGCCCGCGTCGATCGGATCCGCCAGCTGACGGCGGGTAGGGGCGCCGATGTCACCATCGAGGCGTCGGGCGTCCCCAGGGCGGTGGCGGAAGGCATGCGCATGACCCGGGACGCGGGCACCTACGTCGTGGTGGGCCAGTACACCGACAACGGGCCGGTCGAGATCAACCCCCATCTCGACATCAATCGCAAGCACCTCGACATCCGCGGGTGCTGGGGCACCGAGTTCACCCACCTGTACCGGGCCACCGACCTGCTGGCGACCAGGGGACGCGATGTCCCCTACGAAGAGGCGATTTCGCACTTCTACTCGCTGGAGGAGTGCCAGCAGGCCCTGCTTGACGTCGAACACCTGCGGGTTATCAAGGCCGTCATTAAGCCCTGACTCTGGCGCCGCCAGGCCATGACTCTGGCGCCGCCAAGCCCAGACCCTGGCGGCACCAGGCCCGTGGCGGCGCATACGTCACCGCCGGGGGTTAACCAGTAGATGGCTGCGTGGGCATGGCATCCCTCACAGGTCCTCAGTGTCGACCTACTCCCACGGCAAAGCTGCCTTGCGCGGGAGCCTCCTCATCGACGACAACGCCGACAACATCCGGTTGTTGTGCCAGTCCGGCTGGTACGGCATCTTGTTCGACCGCAGCTGGAATCGTGCACTTGAGACGACACACGTAGCCGGCGAACGGGCATTGTCGCCGGGAATCAGCTAGGGTGTGCCCAACCTGAGGTGCACGGCTGGTCACCGCCATCATGGGAATCCAGAACGCCCATGCCAGGGGGATGGTCAGCAGGAAGTACCAGGGGTTATAGGGAGCGTTCCAGTCCAGGGGCGGATTTCTTGCGGGCATATGGGGAAGCGTGAGTGTCTACACGGGAGTATCGTTTGAAGGGGTGGCCGCGTGAGCACTCCGGCGCAGGAAGGCTTCGATTGGTGCTTGCTACTTCTTGTCGCCATGGTTGTCGTGGTGGGGTGGGCGGGGTGGCGCATCATCAGGAACCCGGTTCGTTTTTGGCCTCAACTCGCCGGCATGCCCGCGCCCGTCTTGCGGGCAATGAGGTCGTTCGGGATCACCTTCCTCGCCATGGCGGGGACGGGGATCGTCCTGCTGGTTTCCAACGCTGATACGCCGGTCGCACTTGGGCTTGCCATCTCATGCACGCTGATGGTGGGTTCGCTTGTCTGGGTGGGGTTGGTCCACGCGTTCTTGCCGCCAGGTACGCCGGGGGTGAGCCGGGGAGAGGCAATCTTCACGATGCTGGTGTGTCTTGGGGGGGCCGCGGCGTTCGGCTATCTCGCTTGGATGGTCTGGATGGGAGCCCTGTGCGGGTTCGAGTGACGATGCTCCCGAGGAGCCGAGCTGGAACGCTGGGCCGGGGAGGCGGTTGCCAAGGCGGAAAGGACCGGGCTGGTCAGGGGCTACCCGGACCATGCCTTCAAACCCGGGGACAACGCCACCGGAGCGGAGCCGTGACCATGTTTGTTCGCTGTCTCGTTCGGGGTTAAGCTTGTGATTCGGGCCTGAGCCGGCCCCAAACCAGGCGGTCGTCGTAGCGCCCGTCGCGGGCGGCGGCCATGCGGCCTCTGGCCTCGACGAAGAAGCCGAGCCCGTGAAGCACAGGGAACAGCCACTCTTCGTCCGGGTACGTGTCCAGGCGCAGCCGGTTAAGCAGGAGCCAGCGATCCGCCAGGTCCAATGCTGCGTCGAGCAGGGCCCGTGCCACCACCGGGGCGGGAAAGCCCAGGGCCTCGGCCAGAGGGCTGCCGGGTGGTGGTACCAGCAGGGTGACCTGGGCGCTGTGGGCCATCCGCGGCGAGCGCTGGGGTGCCAGCCGGACCTCCCCGCAAAGCTCCCCGCGCAAGACAGCGACAAACACGTGCACAGGTACCCCGGGTGGGGTCCCCAGTTTGTCTGCGATCTCCTTCTCGTCCGGGAGTGGGTCCGCGACGAGCAGGCTGTTGCGGATGAGGCCGGGATCGCGGTACAGGCGCACCAGGCCGCCGGCGTCGCCGGGCTCCGGCGGCCTCACCTCGAGCCCCTCCGCGTCGCTGACCGCGGCATCCCATGCGACTTTCCCGGGAGCGGGATCACGCCTCGCCGGGAGATCGCCGGTGCCCCGTCCGTGGGCAACCGGCGGCCGGTCGGGTGTCTCTTCTTCCCGGACGTCACCGCACGTGGCAAGATCGGGACGGATTCGGGCCATGACCACGGTGTCCGTGTACGTCCCATCCCGGATGGCCATCCGGGCCAGGCGGCCCTCCTCCCGGAATCCGAAGCGGCGGTACAGGCGCAGGGCGGGTTCGTTGTCGGGGTAGACCGCGAGCTGGATGCGCAGGACCTGCCACTCCCGGTCGGCCGCATCCAGCGCAGCCTCCATCAGCCTCGTCCCGATGCCACGCCCGTGGAAGGCGGGGTGTACGAACATCCCCAGGCCGGCCACGTGCTGCTGGCGCCCCGTCATGCGCCGCAGGGAGATCATCCCCACGACGGCGTGCGGTGCCTCCTGTCCCGGATGCCCGGTGGGATGGACCACTTCCGCCACCAGGCTAATGCTACTCTGGGGATCGGCCAGCCACTCGCTCATCCAGCCTACCTGCAGCGATGGCAGCTGCAGGGTTTGCCTCACCACCTCCGGCTGCCTCAGGATGCCGTGTATGCCGGTGAGATCCTCGCGCCGGAGCGGCCTCACGCGTACTTCCACGTCACGCCCCATGCCCCCTCGCCCCCTTCGTCACCGGGTGAGCTCTAGCCTGTGCGCTTATTCGGCAGATGGCAGCGGCAGGACCGTTGTGAGGCGGATCCCCAGCGGGAAAGCCGGGTCATCTACGCTGGTTTCGCGCGAGCCATCCTCGTAGAATGCTGTGTTGCCGCCCCAGTGCCAGCCAAAGCGGCTCTTCGCCACCACAATGGCGAGCTGTTTGACCCGGGATCCTTTTGCCGTCGCAGTGGCGCTGTCCGGAGACACGTATAGCACAAGAAGGTCTTTGTATCCCTCTCTTATTGTGTATCGCCCGGAGCCGGCCAGCGGAAGGTCCACCCTGAGCGTCCCGTCACTGCCCAGCGTCACGGTTACCGACCGAGCACCTGCCAGCTTCCACGCCTCGCTCTCTGTCCTGCCGGGAGGGAAGACGGTCAGGGTACCGGAGAAGCCCTCGGGCACATCCAGTTCCAGCCTGACGCCTGAACCCTTCACCGCCGCCTCAGCCTCCGACCGCAGCGCCTCCCGGAATGCGTCCGGGAACGCTCCCGCGTCGACCCCGAATGCGTTCCGGAACGCATCCTCGTGCGTCTTGCCCTCGCTGAGGGCCCAAAGGTAGGCGATGAGGGCACCCCGACCAGAGCGTGCGACGAGCCAGTCCACCGCCAATAACGCCTGGTCGTGGATCGGGTAAATCCCGAAACGGTCCTCCCACTGCTCGTCGGTTGCGGGCAGGTCTTCCAGCGTCCCGGAGAGGGCGTGGGAGAGCACCTCCTGCCGGGCCGACTCCCACAGCACACTTCCCCTGGCGGAGGGCCGCAGGTACCCCGTGGCTTCCCGCGCTATGTACTCGGCGATCCCCTCGTTCAGCCAGCGCGGCATCGCGCTCTGCAGGCCACGCCTGCGGAGGAGCACGTGCACGAACTCGTGGGCCACGGTAAGCTCGGGAATGGAGCCCTTTTCCACCAGGACCTCGGCGTAGTCATGGGCGCACCCGGCCGCGTACTTTGCCAGTTTGGCCGCGCGGTCCTCGGGCATCCCCTGCCCGGTGAGGTGCCCGTACCACGCCTGGCGATCACTGAAGACCCATGTGAAAGGTATTTCGCCGGCTTCACCCAGGCTGGCCTCGATGCTGTCCCAGCCCTCGGCGGCGGCCTCCTGCACCCTTTTCACCCATTCCGGGCTGGCGCTATCGTCGGCGATCACGGGTGCCTCGCCCACGCATACCGCCTTCAGGGTCCCGTCCCACCAGACTTTCTGACCGAGTGCCTCTGCAACGACACGCAGGGGAACCAGGGTCCTGCCGTCGATGACGATGGCCGGCACGTCACCCTCGACCGGGCGACCGTTGACGTAGAGGTCTACCGTGGGAAAGCCCCGATAAGTGGCACCGGCAGCGTGGGCGGGTGGTGTCAGACTGAAACAGACCCAAAACGCGATGACGAGAATTACGGCCCGCTGGCACCATTGGCTTCTCTCTCGAAGCATGCGATCTCCTCCCTCATGAGAGTGATCGATGGGTGCGCTGCAACTTCTCGACGATGGGGAGGTCGGCGGGGGCAAAGGCGTAGCGGTGCAGATCCGGGATCTTCACCCACCGGCACGGTGCGCGACCAGGGTGGGACGCCGCCTCCTCCGGCTCCCGGCCCTCGGTCAGGCGAGGGGCGTGGTCTTCGGGCAGGCGGCAGGCATATGCAAGAAGCAGGACCGGCCCGCTGGGGTATTCGTGGTACACCACCGCGAAGATGTCCCCGACCTCTACCTCCAGGCCCAGCTCTTCCTGCAGTTCCCTGGCCAGGCATGCCTCGGGGCTTTCCCCGGGTTCGAGCTTGCCGCCGGGAAACTCCCACTGGCCCGCCAGCGGTCCCGATTCCCGGCGGGCGATGAGGACAGTGTCGTCCCTGCGGATGACTCCCGCTGTGACGATGAGCGGATACCTGTGCGGGATGCCACTGCCCTCGTACGTCCCCACAACGGCATTCGCCACCGGTGATTCCCCCGCTGCGGTCAGCGCCCTGCGCGCCTATTCTACCAGAGTGACCCGCACCGGAGGGACCGGCATGCCGGGTGACCGGCATGCGGAGTGACCGGCATGAGTGGCCGGCATGTTGACAGGTTAGGCCCAGGCATGTACAATCCTGTCGGAGAGTCCCAGATCTTGGCGAAAGCCCCAGTTCTAGGGGCCAGCGCACATGGGTGCGCTCGAGGAGGGGGCGCGGGAAGGCCCCGTGGGTACGGAAGTGCCCGAGATCTGGCCTCTCATCAGCGAGCGGCTGCGCTGAATCGGGAAGGGGGTCGCAGCGCCGCGGAAGAGATCCACTACCTGGCAGCGCTGTTGCGGTTACCCGGGGTGTCGCCTCACTGGATTCACGTACTGCACGGTGCCCTGGGGTCCGCCCGCGCCATCTGGGAAGCTTCGCCCGCCCGCCTGCGGGAGGCGGGCGTGCCCGAGGCGCAGATTGCCGCCATGTCGTCTCATCCTGCTCGCCTGGCTGGGCCCTCGCCCGACCTGGAGCGGGCCTGGCGGCTGGGATGCCGGGTGTTTTCCCGCTGGGATGAAGAATATCCTGCCTGGCTCCGGCAGATGCCCGACCCTCCCCTCATCCTGTACAGCCGTGGGAAGGTCTGCCCGCAGGACCAGAAAGCGGTGGCCGTGGTGGGTACCCGGCACCCGACCGCCTATGGGATGGAGGTGGCCGGGCGACTGGCCCGGAACCTGGCGGCGGCCGGGTTGACCGTGGTGTCCGGGCTGGCCCGGGGCATCGACACCTGCGCCCACCGGGAGGCACTGGCGGCCGGTGGCCGTACCATAGCAGTGCTGGGCTCGGGGCTGGATCGTATCTACCCGGCGGAAAACCGGCACCTCTGCGCCGACATCGCCACGCGGGGCGCGATCCTTACCGAATATCCCCCCGGCTCTGTCGCCCTTCCCTATCACTTTCCTGCCCGCAACCGCATCATCGCCGGCCTGGCCCTGGGTGTGGTGGTGGTAGAGGCGCCCCTGCAGAGCGGGGCCCTGAACACCGCCGAGCATGCCGCCAACCTGGGACGGCCCGTCATGGCGGTCCCCGGGCCCATCACCAGCAAGGAGAGTGCCGGGTGCAATCGCCTGATCCGGGACGGGGCCCACCTGGTGGAGGGTGTAGAAGATGTTCTGGCGGTCCTCGGTACCCAGGCTGTACGGCCCGCCGGGCCACCGGCGCTGCAACCGCGCGAGCAACTGGTGTGGGACCTGCTGGAGCAGGGGTCCAGCTACGACCGCCTCCATGTCCGGAGCAACCTGGCGGCGGGAGACCTGGCGGCGGTCCTGTTGTCCCTTGAACTCAAGGGCCTCGTACGCAGGCTGCCCGGGCAGGTATACGTGCGCACCTGGTGAACTGCACCGGGGCGGCTCGGGCTTGAACCGGATGCGCATAGTGTATAATTAGCGGCGCGGAGGCGATCGCTTGGCAAAGACCACCGGGCAAGAAGCGGCAGGTCCAAAGACCACCGGGCAAAGGGCGGCAGGTCGGGCTCGGCCCCTGGTAATAGTGGAATCTCCGGCCAAGGCCCGCACCATCGAGAAGTTCCTGGGCAGGGAGTACCGGGTGATGGCGTCGATGGGGCATGTGCGGGATCTGCCCCGCAGCCGGCTGGGGGTGGACGTGGAGAACGGTTTCACGCCCCGTTACATAACCATCCGGGGCAAAGGCCAGGTGGTGGAGGCCCTGCGCCGGGAGGCGTCCCGTGCTCCCAGGGTGGTGCTGGCCACTGACCCCGACCGGGAGGGAGAGGCCATCTCCTGGCACCTGGCCCAACTGCTTTCCCTCCGGGATGGGGAAGCCCTGCGGGTGGAGTTCCCGGAAATCACCCGCCAGGTGGTGCGGGACGCCATGAAGCATCCCCGGCCCCTGGACATGAAGCGGGTGGAATCCCAGCAGGCGCGCCGCATCCTGGATCGGCTGGTGGGGTACAAGTTGAGCCCCCTGCTGTGGGAGAAGGTGAGGCCCGGGTTATCGGCCGGGCGGGTGCAGTCGGTGGCCCTGCGCCTCCTCGTGGACCGGGAACGGGAGATCGCGCAGTTCGTCCCCCAGGAGTACTGGACGCTGACCGCCCACCTGAAGACGGCCGGGGAGCGCCCGTTCCAGGCCCGTTTCTGGGGCGCCGCGGGTGAGAAGGTGGAACTGCACTCGGAAGCCGAGACCCGGGCCGTCATGGATGCGGTGGGCAACGAGGTATTCCGGGTGGTCAGGGTGACGCGCCGCCAGCGCCGGCGCAGCCCCGCACCACCCTTCACCACCAGCACCCTCCAGCAGGAGGCGTTCCGCAAGCTGGGGTTCACAGTCAGGCGCACGATGGCCATCGCCCAGCAGCTGTACGAGGGGCTGGACCTGGGACCGGCAGGGCGCACGGGTCTGGTCACCTACATCCGAACCGACTCCACCCGGGTGGCTCAGGAGGCGGTTAATGCTGCCACCGCGGTGGTGAGAAGCCGCTACGGTGACGACTTTGCTGCCGGAAAGGCGCGGGCGGGCACGCGCAAGCCGGGGGAACAGGGTGCCCACGAAGCCATCCGACCCACCTCCGTGGAGCGGGACCCCGAGTCGATACGGCCCTACCTGACCACCGAGCAGTACCGGCTGTACCGGCTTATATGGGAACGGTTCCTGGCATCCGTAATGACCGATGCCGTGTACGACCAGGTCCTGGTGGAAATCGAGGCAGGGAGTCACCAGTTCCGTGCTTCGGGGTCCACCCTGCGCTTTGCCGGCTTCCTGGTGCTTTACAGCGAGGGGCGCGACGAGGAGACCTCCGCCGAGGACGAGGAAGGCGAACTCCCACCCCTCTCCGAGGGCGAGGTGGTCAACCTGATTTCCCTGGAGCCGGCCCAACACTTCACCCAGCCTCCGCCTCGCTACACGGAAGCCACCCTGGTAAAGGCCCTGGAGGAGAAAGGAATCGGTCGCCCCAGCACCTACGCACCCATCATGGCCGTCCTCCAGGAGAGGGAGTACGTGCGGCGGGAAGGGGGGCGCCTGGTTCCTACCGAGCTGGGCATGGTCGTGGTGGATCTTTTGCGGGAGCATTTCCCCGACATCATAGACGTAGATTTTACGGCCCGGGTGGAGGAACACCTGGACAAGGTCGAGGAAGGGGCAGTTTCCTGGCGAGACGTGGTGGAGGATTTCTGGGGGCCCTTTTCCGCCTCGCTGGAACGGGCGGAAAGGGACATCGAGCAGGTGCGTCTGCCGGAGGAGGAGACGGGAGAGACCTGCCCCTTGTGCGGGCGTCCCCTGGTGGTGAAGAGGGGGCGCTACGGCAAATTCCTGGCCTGCTCGGGATATCCCGAGTGTACCCACACCCAGCCCCTGGTGCTGAAGAGCGGGGTCCGGTGCCCCGAGTGTGGTCAGGGGGAACTGGTGCAGAAGAGAAGCCGCAAGGGCCGTACTTTCTGGGGTTGCGATCGGTATCCGGAGTGCCGCTACGTGATCTGGAACAGGCCCGTACCGGAGAAGTGTCCGCGCTGCGGTTACTTCCTGGTGGAGGTTTCCCGCAAGGGAGGGACCTCGCTGCAGTGCGGGGCGCGGTGCGGTTATCGTCGTTAACCACTGGCGCCAATTCAGAAGTTATGGTAGTATTATGCGTGTTCAGTCGCAGGGGAGGTTGCTGTGTTTCAGGCCCAGTGGGATCGCTGGCAGGATGAGTTCCTCGCCTATTGCCTTTCCGCCCGAGGAGGGTCTCCCCACACGGTCACCGCATACGGGGCCGACCTGTCTCAGTTTGCCTCGTACGCCCGCAGCCGGGGGGTGGTTTCCCTTGACCGGGTGGACAGGAACCTGGTGCGGGATTTTCTGGGCCAGATCATGAGGGCGGGGTACGGCCGCTCCACCGTCCGCCGCAAGATCTCTGCCCTGCGTTCTTTCTTCCGGTTCCTGGCCTGGCGGGGGGTGGTTTCCCAGAACCCGGTGCGCGACCTGCTCTTTCCCCGGCGGCCGCGGCATCTTCCCTCCTACCTGGGCATACCCGAGGTGGCCAGGTTGCTGAGCCTGCCCGATACCACCACGCCCCTCGGGTTGCGGGACCGGGCCCTGCTGGAGGTCCTCTACGCCTGCGGTCTCCGGGTATCTGAGCTGGTGGGCCTGGACGTGGGCGACGTGGATTATTCCGACGGCTTCGTGCTGGTTCGCCGCGGTAAGGGAAAGAAGCAGCGCTTCGTCCCCCTGGGGTCCCAGGCCATCGCTGCACTGGGAGAGTACCTGAGGCGGGGCCGGCCGGTGCTGGCCCAGGGTAAGGCGACGGCGGCCCTCTTTTTGAACCACCGGGGCGGGCGGTTGTCCGCGCGCAGCGTGGGGCGTATCCTCCAGGGCTACCTGCGCCACATGGACGTGGGCGGGCACGTTTCCCCCCATACCCTGCGCCACAGTTTTGCCACCCACCTCCTGCAGCGGGGGGCTGACCTGCGCTCGGTGCAGGAGATGCTGGGGCACGCCAGCGTCAAGACCACCCAGATTTACACCCACGTGGACTCCATCCGCCTGCGGGAGGTTTATGCCCGGGCCCACCCCCGGGCCGGGGAGGAACGAATCAGGTGAGGACAGCCATGATCGGCACCACCATCCTGGCCGTGCGGCACAAGGGTCAGGGAGCCATGGCCGGCGACGGGCAGGTGACCCTGCCGGGGGCTACGCCCACCGTGGTGAAGCACGGGGCCCAGAAGATCCGGCGGCTGTACGAAGGCAGGGTGCTGGCCGGCTTCGCCGGGGGGGTGGCCGATGCGTTTACACTATTTGAGAAGTTTGAAGGGAAGTTGCAGGAATCCCACGGCAACCTGGCCCGCGCTGCGGTAGCCCTGGCCCGCGAGTGGCGCACCGATCGTATTCTGCGCCGCCTGGAAGCGCTGCTCCTGGTGATGGATTCCGAGCACCTGTTCCTGCTTTCCGGCTCGGGCGAGGTGGTGCAGCCCGACGACGGCCTGGCCGCCATCGGGTCCGGGGGGCCCTATGCGCTGGCTGCGGCCCGGGCCCTGGTCCGCTTCAGCGATCTGGGAGCAGCCGACATCGCCCGGGAGGCCATGCGCATCGCGGCTTCCATCGACGTGTATACCAACGACCAGATCGTGGTGGAGACGGTCTGAATTATGGAGGCACGCGTAGGGGGGAAACCAGTGGATGATCTTACTCCCCGGGAGATAGTGGCTGAACTGGACAGGTACATCGTCGGACAGGACGAAGCCAAGCGGGCGGTGGCGATTGCCCTGCGCAATCGCATGCGGCGTCGGCGTTTGCCACCGGAGATGCAGGAGGAAGTGGCCCCCAAGAACATCCTCATGATAGGGCCCACGGGGGTGGGCAAGACCGAGATCGCCCGCCGCCTGGCGCGCCTGGTTAACGCGCCCTTCGTGAAGGTGGAAGCCACCAAATTCACTGAGGTGGGGTACGTGGGCCGGGACGTGGACGCCATGGTGCGCGACCTGGTGGAAGCGTCCATCCGCATGGTGAAGCAGGAACGTATGGAGGAAGTGAAGGAGAGGGCAGAGCAGTTGGCGGAAGAGCGCCTGCTGGACATCCTGGCCCCGCTTCCCCACCGGGAGCCGGTTCCCCGCAATCCCCTGGAGGCCCTGTTCGGCCAGCTTGCCCACGAACGAGTCGAACCCGGGGATTTTGAGGAGCGGCTGCGGCAGGCCCGGGCCGAGCGCCGCATCGTCGAAAAGCGACTGGCGGCGGGCGAACTGGAAGGTGAACTGGTGGAGATAGAGGTAGAGGATGCTTCCGCCCCCATGGTGGACATCTTTTCGCCGGCCGGAGTGGAAGAGCTGACCATCAACTTCCAGGATATGCTCGGGGGTCTATTCCCGAAGCGCAAGAGGAAGCGCAAGGTTACGGTGGCGCAGGCGCGCCGCATCCTGGCCCAGGAAGAGGCCCAGAAACTCATCGACATGGATGCGGCCATTTCAGACGCCATCTTCCGGGCCGAGCAGTACGGGATCATCTTCATCGACGAGATCGACAAGATCGCGGGACGGGAGGCAGGGGTGGGCCCCGATGTCTCCCGGGAAGGGGTGCAGCGGGACATCCTGCCCATCGTGGAGGGCTGCACGGTGAACACCAAGTACGGTCCCGTGAAGACCGACCACATCCTGTTCATCGCCGCAGGGGCGTTTCACGTTTCCAAGCCCTCGGACCTCATCCCCGAACTGCAGGGCCGGTTCCCTATCCGGGTAGAACTGAAGGCCCTGACCAAGGAGGACTTCAAACGCATCCTGGTGGAGCCGCAGAACTCCCTGGTCAAGCAGTACCGGGCCCTGCTGGCCACCGAGGGCGTGGAAGTGGAATTCCTGGACGAGGCCCTGGACGAGATAGCGGAGCTGGCCTGGCAGGTCAACGGGCAGACGGAGAACATCGGGGCCAGGCGGCTCCATACCGTGATGGAGAAGCTCCTCGAGGACCTCTCTTTTGAAGCGGGCGAAACGGGTCCCCGCCGGGTGGTCATCGACCGCAACTACGTGCGTGAGAAGCTGGTCGACCTGGTCAAGGACACCGATTTGAGCCGGTATATACTCTAAACACGGGAGTCGGGGGGAAAGGGGAGAGGCAGCATGAGTAGTTTGCTGGCCAAGACCCGGGAGGTGAACCGCCTGCTGCAGAAAGCGGCAGGCCGCCCGGTTGATCTCCGGGACATGGCCGAAGCCCTGTCGGATCTGATTTCGTGCAACGTGTACGTGGTGGACCGCCAGGGTCGCATCCTGGGTCACGGTCTCATGCACCAGTTCGAGTGCGAAATCCTCAGGGAGGAGGTCCTTGACCAGGAGAAGTTCCCGGAGGACTACAACCAGAAAATCCTCAAGATCGAGGAGACCTCCCCCAACATCCGCCAGGGGCCGCGGCGGTGCGTGTTCAGCCGCGACAAGGGTTGCATGTATGAGGCGAAGGTCACCACCATCGTCCCCATCAATGGCGGCGGCGAGCGGCTGGGGACCATGCTGCTGGCCCGGTACGGAGAGGAGTTCACCGACGACGACCTGGTGCTGGCCGAATACGCCGCCACCGTGGTGGCCATGGAGATGCTGCGGGCCAAGTCCGAGGCCCTGGAGGAGGAGGCGCGCAAAAAGGCGGCCGTGCAGGTGGCCCTGGGGACGCTTTCTTTCTCCGAACTGGAGGCCATTCGCCACATCTTCGACGAACTCAAGGGGCGGGAGGGCTTCCTGGTAGCGTCCAAGATCGCCGACCGGGTGGGGATCACCCGTTCCGTAATCGTCAATGCCCTGCGCAAGTTCGAAAGCGCGGGAGTTATCGAGTCGCGGTCGCTGGGTATGAAGGGCACCTACATCCGGGTGTTGAACGACCGCCTGCTGGAGGAACTGAACCGCATCAAGGCCCAGCGCGCCTAGACGATCCGGCCTGGGCGATGTGGGGGTCGAACTCGACCGCCTGCGGGGTGGAGACAGGAGCGACCCTGGCGGGTTAGCAGGACCTGTTCGCGTCCTCTGCAAACGTCCGGTCCCGCCCGGGTGTCTGCTCGATTTCGCCGCCTTATCGCTCCCTTAACGGTTACAACCCTGTCGTCGAAAAAATTGGATTAGCAGTGGCAAGCAAGGAGGAATTTGGAGGAGGGTGTAGAATACTGCTGCTCAGAGAGAAATAAGGGGCTAACCCGACAAAGGCAAACCCGTCGAAAGGCGGGGACGCAAAGCCGCGGGTCTAAGGCTCTCCGGAGCTATGACGGCCGGGCTGCCGAAGGAGCCCTGAAGTTTTTAGGGCTGCTTCCGCACCGGCGGAAGCTTTTTCGTTAAAAGAGCGGGGGCGGGCGACATGGGTGAACCATTCTCTACCTGGCAGGTACGGGGGCTAGAACGGGCTCTCAGTGCGGCCGCGCGCCGTCACGAGGCGCTCGCGAACAACGTGGCCAATGCGGATACCCCCGGATATAAGCGCCAGGATGTTCATTTTCTGGGGGAGCTGCGCCGGGCCCAGGAACGGCTTGCCCTCACCCGCAGCCATCCCAACCACCTGGGAGGTGCGGGTGGCGCCGTTTCTGCCCGGGTAGTGAGGGACACGACCACCGGTCGACCGGACGGAAACAACGTGGATATAGAATTCGAGCTGGCCTCCCTGGCGGAAAATGGCCTCTGGTACCAGGCCCTTCTCCGACAGCTGGGGGCCAAGTTTTCCATGTGGCGGACCGTGATCACGGAAGGGAGGAAATAGCCATGGAACTGTTCCGGGCCATGGATACGAGTGCCTCGGCACTGACCGCCCAGCGTCTGCGCATGGAGGTGACGGCGGCGAATCTGGCCAACGCTGAGTCCACGCGCACCCCCGAGGGGGGGCCCTACCGGCGCCGGGTGGTGCGGCTGGGCGAGCGACCCCCGGCACCGCCGGCCGGGGAAAGCTGGGGGCGGACCCTGGCCCTGGCTGCGGGCATGCCGTCGCGGACGGCTTCAACCCGGGGGGGAGGGGGAACCCGGGTACTGGCCATCAGTGAGGACCCCACGCCCCTGCGCAGGGAGTTCCGCCCGGGTCATCCGGACGCCGATGCTTCGGGGTACGTGCTGATGCCCAATGTCAACCCGGCCCTGGAGATGGTGGAACTCATCGCCGCCAGCAGGGCATACGAAGCCAGTTTGGCCACCCTGGAGACGACCAAGTCCATGGTCCAGCGCACCCTCGACCTGGGGCGCCGCTGAGGAGCAATCCGGGGTGACCATGAGCGGCCGTCTGGGGCAACGGTGAGGAGGTAAGAACCGTGACTCCAGTAAGCGGGGTATCGCGAGCGGGGATGCATCTCTCTCCGGTGGTGGATCAGGCCGCCGATGCCGTACGCGGCCAGGCAGGTGCCACGCCCCCGGGCGGGTCGTTCGGCCAGTTGCTGGGACGGGCCCTGGAGGGACTCTCCGCCCTGGAAAGCCGGGCGGACCAGCTCACCGCCATGCTGGCGCGGGGCGAGCCCGTGGAACTGCATGAGGTGATCATCGCCACCGAGAAGGCGCAACTGGCCCTGGATCTGGCCGTACAGATGCGCAACCGGGTGGTGGAGGCGTATCAGGAGATCATGAGGATGCCCGTGTGAGTTTGCTGAGAGGGAGCGAGGCAAGTGGCGGGGTGGAGGGATCTGGGGAGCAGGGGTCTGGCGTGGTGGCGCGGGCTTTCCCACGGCGCCAGAACGCTCCTGGGGTTGGGCCTGGTGGCGGTGGTGCTGGCAGGCGGTTTGATGGCGTTCCTGTCCCAGCCCCGTTTCGTCCCCCTGTACACCGGGCTCGATATCACCGACGCCGCCCGCATTACCGAGAAGCTGGGTGAGCAGGGTGTGCCCTACCGTTTGCGGGATGAGGGGCGCACGGTACTGGTTCCCGCCCAGCAGGTCTACCGGGCCCGGCTGAGCCTGGCCGCCCAGGGCCTGCCCAGGCAGGGTACGGTGGGGTTTGAGATTCTGGACAAGCCCCCCCTGGGCGCCACTGAATCTGACCGACGCCTGGCTTACCTGCGTGCTTTGCAGGGGGAGCTGGCCCGCACCATCACCCAGGTGGAGGGGGTAGAGCAGGCCCGGGTACATATCGTGGTGCCCGAGCCCCGGTTGTTCGCCAGCCAGGAACACCCGGTCACCGCAGCCGTGCTGCTCAAGCTGCGTCCGGGCACAGAACTGGGGGTGGAGCAGGTGCGCGGCATCGTCCACCTGGTCACCCACAGTGTAGAAGGGCTGCGTCCGGACGGGGTTTCCGTGGTAGACCAGTACGGGCGGGTGCTATCGGCGCAGGTGGTGGACGACACCTCCCCGTCGGGGACGGCTGACCGGTTGCTGGAGGTGCAGCGCCAGTTCCAGGCTCATATGGAGCAACGCCTGCAGTCCCTGCTGGAGCAGGTGCTGGGCCTGGGGAATGTGGTGACCCGGGTGACGGCGGAACTCAACTTCGACAGCCGCACGGTGGAGCGCCAGCTCTTCGAGCCGGGACCGGACGATGGCGTGGTACGCAGCATCCAGGAGCTGGAGGAAACGTTTTCGGGTCAGGCCGGCAGCCTGCCTCCCACGAATGGTAATGTACCTGGATACCAGGTGGGAGGTTCGGAGGGACCGGTCTCCTACCAGCGGCGAGAGGTGACCCGCAACCTGGAAGTGGGACAGGTGCGGGAGCAAATGGTGGTGATGCCGGGGAGCGTGCGGCGGCTGTCGGTAGCGGTGGTGGTGAACCGGGAACTCGAGCCCGCCCAGCAGGAAGCGATCGGCAGGCTGGTGGCGGCAGCCATCGGTTCCGACCCGGCCCGCCAGGACCAGATCACCGTGCTGGGCATTCCCTTCGCGACCCGCTGGGTCGATCTGGAGGAGAAACCAACCACCCCGCCTGCGGCAGTGCGCCTGCCCGATTGGCGGTATCTGGCAGCAGGCGGAGGAGGTGTGGTGGTCTTGCTGTTTGCCCGGTGGCTGCGGGGGAGGAGGCGCCGGCGGCTGGTGCGCGCGCCCGAACCGGCAGTGGTTCCCGCCCCCACCCCGGTGGCCGGAGCAGAACCCACCCGGGCGGCGGCACCGGAGGAGCCGGAGGGGCTCGCCGACGAAGCCCGCCTGCGGGCAGAGGTAGAAAAGCTGGCGCGTAAGTCGCCCGAGACGGTTGCCCAGCTCATCAGGGCCTGGATGGCGGAGGAATGACCCCATGCTCAGGACCCCCGCCGGGAGGCAAAAAGCGGCCATGCTGCTCATCTCCCTGGGGCCGGAAATATCGGCTCAGGTGTTCCGGCACCTGCGGGAAGAGGAGATAGAGCAACTGACCCTCGAGATCGCCAACGTGCGCAAGGTACCGCCCGAGGCCCGGGCGCGGGTGTTCGAGGAATTCATGCAGATGTCCTACGCCCGCGAATACATGGCCCGGGGCGGCATCGAATACGCCAAGGAGCTGCTGGAGAAGGCTCTGGGAACCCAGAAGGCGCTCGACATCCTGCACCGCCTCACCGCCACCCTGCAGGTGCGTCCCTTCGATTTCGCCCGCAAGACCGACCCCGGCCAGTTGCGTAACTTCATCCAGAACGAGCATCCTCAAACCATCGCCCTCGTGCTGGCGTACCTGCAGCCCGAGCAGGCGGCGGCAATCCTCTCCGCCCTGCCTCCCGAGCTGCAGGCGGACGTGGCCCGGCGTATCGCCCTCATGGACCGCACCTCCCCCGAGATCATCCGGGAAGTGGAGAGGGTACTGGAACGCAAGCTGAGTTCCCTCACCACCCAGGACTTCGCCGCCGCCGGAGGGTTGGAAGCGGTGGTAGAAGTGCTCAACCGGGTGGACCGTTCCACCGAGAAGTCCATCATGGAGACCCTGGGGATCAACGATCCCCAACTGGCGGAGGAAATCAAGAAGCGGATGTTCCTGTTCGAGGACATCGTCACCCTGGACGACAGGTCGGTGCAGCGCATCCTGCGCGAGGTCGACCTCAACCGCGACCTGCCCATGGCGCTCAAGGTGGCGTCCGAGGAAGTCAAACACAAGGTCTTCCGGAACCTGTCCAAGCGGGCGGTGGAGAACCTCAAGGAAAACATGGACTACCTGGGGCCCGTGCGCCTGCGCGAGGTGGAGGAGGCCCAGCAGAAGATCGTCAACATCATCCGCCGTTTGGAGGAAGAGGGCGAAGTGGTGATCGCCCGCGGAGGAGGCGAGGAGATCGTTGTCTAGGGCAAGCGTCGCCCTCATCAAGAAGCATCTGGCCGCACTGGCCGGTTCCCGTCCGGTGGTGGTGGCACCCCCGGCTGACCTCATGGGGCCGGGTGCCGCTACTGAATCGGCCTGCTGCCCGGCTGCGGATGCTGTAGCGCCACCGGGACACACGGGTTCGGGCGGTGCGCAACCCGCGGGGGCCGACCTGGCCCTGGAGGCTGGCCGTGGCGCTCCCGGGGCCGCGGTGGAAAACGACGTGGGAGTGCTGCCCGGCGGGGACAGGGAGGCCGAGGTGGCCAGGATGGTGGAGGCGGCGCGGGCCGAGGCCCTCAGGATACACCGGGAAGCGCGGGAGCGGGGTGAAAAGGAAGGTTGGGAATCGGGATTTGCGGCCGGACAGCAGGCGGCCTGGGCCCAGGTGCGCCAGGAAGCCGAGGAGGCCATGCACGCGGCGCTGGCCATTCTGGAGGATGCCCGCAGGGAACGCCTGGTCATACTGCGTCAGGCCCAGCAGGACGTGGTGCGGATGGCCCTTGACCTGGCGGCCCGCGTCCTGGAGCGGGAAGTGAGCCTTTCGCCCGAGGTGGTGCGGGAGCAGGCGGCTGCCCTTGTACGCCGGCTGGAACAGGGGGAGAAGGCGACCCTGCACGTCCACCCCGACGACGTACCCCTTATCCAGCCCTGGTTGCCAGAACTTGCACAGGCATGTGGTGCCTCCCTGGAGGCGGTGGCAGACCCCGCCGTGGGCAGGGGCGGGGTCATGGTGGAAACGCAACATGGCTACCTCGACGGCAGGCTGGACAGGCAGTTGCGACGCCTGGGAGAGGCGTTGCTGACCTTGACCAGCACCCTGCCCGACCCCGGCGAAGCCACCGAGCAGAATGCGCCCGTGCTGGGAGGTCAACGAGAGGGGCAATGTGCGCCCGAGGTGGGGGGTGAAGGCGACGGGCAGGATGCCGGCTAGTCTACCCTGGGACGAGTTACGGGAACTGGTCAAGCGCTGCGATCCCGTGCGCCGCGTGGGAGTGGTAACCCAGGTGGTGGGCTTAACCGTAGAAGGTCACGGGCCCGGCGTGCCGGTGGGAGAGGTCTGCCTGGTGTATCCCGGAGGGGGGCAACCCCCCGTGCAGGCGGAGGTAGTGGGATTCCGCCAGGGTCGCACCGTGCTCATGCCCCTCGGGGACCTCAGTGGTATCGGCCCCGGATGCGAGATCGAGGCGGTGGGGTTGCCCCTGGAGGTGGAAGTGGGGCCCGGTCTGCGGGGCCGGGTGCTGGACGGCCTGGGCCGGCCCATCGACGGCAAGGGACCGTTGCGGGGAGAAACCAGGTATCCGGTGATGGCCAGCCCCCCTGCCCCCCTGGAGCGCCGCTGCATCACCGAGCCCCTCTGGGTGGGCTTGCGCGTTATAGATGCCGTGCTCACGTGCGGCAAGGGACAGCGCGTGGGGATCTTTGCCGGGAGTGGCGTGGGCAAGAGCGTGCTCATGGGCATGCTGGCCCGCAACACCCGGGCCCAGGTGAGCGTGATCGGCCTGGTGGGAGAACGGGGCCGGGAGGTCAAGGATTTCCTGGAAAAGGATCTGGGTCCGGAGGGGTTAAGGAGGGCGGTGGTGGTGGCGGCCACGTCTGATCAGCCCGCCCTGGTACGCATCCGGGCCGCCTTCGTGGCCACGGCCATTGCCGAGTATTTCCGGGACCAGGGCCAGGACGTCCTGCTGCTCATGGATTCCGTCACCCGCTTTGCCACTGCCCAGCGCGAGGTGGGACTGGCCATCGGCGAACCTCCTGCCACCCGGGGGTACACCCCTTCCGTATTTGCCCTGCTCCCCCGGCTGCTGGAAAGGTCGGGTACCTCGTCCCGGGGAAGCATCACCGGCATCTACACCGTGCTGGTAGAGGGCGACGACATGAACGAACCGGTGGCGGACCAGGTGCGCAGCATCCTGGACGGCCACATTGTGCTCTCCCGCGACCTGGCTGCCCAGGGTCACTACCCCGCGGTGGACGTGCTGGCCAGTGTGAGCCGGTTGGCCAGCGACCTGCAGGACGAGGAACATCAACGCGCGGTGTCCCGCTTGAGGTCTGTGCTCGCCACCTACAAAGAAGCCGAGGATCTTATCAACATAGGCGCGTACGTGCCCGGCTCCAACCCCGCCATTGACTACGCGCGCAGCCGTATCGGGGCCGTGCGGGCGTTCCTGCGCCAGGGAACCCGGGAGAAGGCCGACCCGATAGAAGCCCGGGCCCGGCTCATCGACATGCTCAAAGATGCGCCCGAGTGAGGGGTATAGCCATGAAGCCCTTCCGTTTCCGCTTCGAAAAGGTGTTGCACATCAGGCAGACCAGGGAGAAGTCCAGCCGTAGCCGCTTTGCCCTGGCCCTGCGCGCCTGGCGGGCGGCGGAGAAGGCCCTGGAACGGGCACACACCGATCATCAGGATGCCCTGGAGGCCATGGCCACGGCGCGGGCGGGGGGCAACCTGTCCGAGGTGCTGCTCCTGGAGCCCGGGATCAGGGCTACCGCCAGCCGCCTGCGCCACCAGGCGGAGCGCACGCGGGAGGCGGCTCGGGAGGCATCTCTGCGCAGGGAGGATCTGGTGGTGGCAACCCGCGCCCGGCGCGTGGTGGAAAAGCTGCGCGAACGCAGGCGCTGGGCCCATCTTTACCAGGAGAACTGGGAAGAGCAGAAACACCTTGACGAAGTTGCCATCCAGTTCACCGATCGGGTGAGAAAACCCACGGAAAGGAGGTGATACCTTGGACCCCATCGTTACGGCAGAACTTCTGGATGCTGGCGTCGTAACCCTGCCCGCCGTTCCGGCATCCGGCAAGGCCCAGCGCCCCTCCTGTCCCACCGGGGACTTCGACCTGGCGCTGGCCGCCCTGCTGGGGCCGGTGGCCCTGGTCCTTGCCGGACAGTCCAGCTCGGTGCTCCCCGGGGACCCTCAACCTGCCCTGTCGCAGAATCAAGGTGCCACGCGGGACGGCAAAGCGAACCCGGGACTCGCGCCGCCGCCTCCCGGGGTGCCCGGCGCAGAGATACCTTCATCGACCGTCCAACCGATCGCTGCAGGGCCTGCCACCGCGACTGCCTCCGTTCCCCCGGAGGCGAGGTCAGCATCTCTGGTACCCGTGCCCGCAGGTGGGACGGCGGTACCGGGTGTTGCCGGGGGTGGCGAGGCACCGGGGCGCCCTGACGGGCGGATGGATGCCCGCCTGGTGAACGTGCGGATCACCGGCTACGTGCCTGCTGGGCAGCCCGAGAGGCCGGCCGTCGCCCCCACCTTACTGCCGGACCAGCCCGCCATGGCCCCGACCTTGCGTCTGGGCCAGGGTGCATTACCCCCGGCCGCCCCGGCTGGGGGTGAGATGGGCCCGACTACGGGCCTGACGGTGGCAGGAGCGGGCCAGGCCGGGCTGCCCCGACCTGACGCGGGGGCGCCCGCGGGGAGTGATGCAGTGGTTGCGCCCCCGGGGAGTGATGCGGTGGGTGCGCACGGTTCCGTGCAGTCGGGCGTTGGCGTCGCCAGTGCTCCGGAGGACAGGGGCACACGGAGTGCAGTTGATCAGCCCAGTACGGCCGGGTCTCGCGAGGACAAGGCTGTCCTGCGCGACAGCACCGGGCAGGACCGGAGTGCCGGCGAGCAGCGAGAGGTGGTGACCTATCGTGCGGGTGCCGAGCCCTTGCCCGCGGTGACCGGCCGGGCAGAGCAGGAAGCGACGGGGGTATCCCCGCGGGGCTCCGACGTGCCTCTTCCCCGGCAGCATCCCGGGGCGGTGCCGCGGTACGGTGACTGGCCCGGTCACCGGCCTGCCGAGCTGGAAGTGCATATTGACGGGGGTGATCTGGGGCCGGTGACCGTGTGGGTGGCCGAACGCCACGGGAAGGTGGCAGCCCGCTTCGTGGTGGAGGATGGTAACGTCTCCGGCCTCCTGCAGCGGAACATGCCCGAACTGCAGGCCCGCCTCGAGCAGGCCGGGCTGGTGGCTGGCCAACTGGAAGTGTCGCTGGGAGAATCCGGATACCGCGATCGCCGATCACCTCCTGACGCCTGGCGAGGGCCTGACCGGCTGGGGGGCGTCGGGCCGGGTCCGGGGCGGCTCCGGGCCCCTCCGGTTACACTGGCGGCCACGTCGGGCCGGGTGGCCCGGTGTCCGGGGACCGGTGTGAGCAACCTGGACGTGCTCATGTGAAAGGTGGTGATACCGTGTATGTGAATGGAGTGGGTGGTCCCCGAGAAGCAGTGCAAATCTCCGCAGGGGTCACGGGCAGGCTGGGCAGCCAGGAATTCCTGCGCCTTCTGGTGGCTGAGCTTCAGCACCAGAACCCCCTGGAACCCCTCAAGGACCGGGACTTCATGGTGCAACTGGCGCAGTTCAGCAGCCTGGACACATTGCACCGTATTGAAGCGGAGCTCAAATCACTGGGCCAGGCGCAGCAGGCCCTTTTGCTGACTGGCCAGCAGGCGCTGGGTCGGCTGGAGGCCGGTGCCGGGAGCCTGCAGGAGATCGGCGCCAGTCTGAAAACCCTGCAGCGCATCGAGGATCACCTGGCCAGGCTGGTTGAGGTGCTGGGCGGTGCGGGGGAGGCTAACCCATGAACGTCCGGGGGCCGCTTGATCCTGGCATCGAGCATTCCGTCGACCGCCTGCGCGGTGTGCCTTCCCTCACCGGTCGCAGTGCGAGCCGGGGGCGGGAAGGTGCGGTTGCGGCAGCTCCGGGGTCCTTCGCCCGCGTGCTAGCCGAGACCGTGGCCGGGCTGCGCATTTCCGAGCACGCCCGCCAGCGCCTGTGCTCGGCTGGGATGGGTGCGCACGATCTGGAGGCGGTGGGCCGGGCCGTGGAAAAGCTGGCCGCGCACGGCGGCCGGGAGTCCCTTGTGATGTATAAAGATGCCGCTTTCCTCGTGAGCGTGAGGAACCGGACTCTTATCACAGTGGTTCCCGCCCACCGCATGCGGGAGCAGATCTTCACCAACATCGATAGCGCTGCCTTCGTGAGCAGCGAGGACAATTCATCCGGGGCTGGACCCGCATGGGAGGCCACCGGAGAAAGGAGGGCATGACCATGTTGAGGTCGCTTTTCGCAGGCGTGTCTGGCCTGCGCAATCACCAGATCCGCATGGACGTGATCGGTAACAACATCAGCAACGTCAACACGGTGGGGTTCAAAGCGGGGAGAGCCACCTTTCGGGAGATGTTCAGCCAGTTGCTGGCGGCTGCTTCCGCTCCCCAGGGAGGGCGGGGAGGCACCAACCCGCTGCAGGTGGGTCTGGGCGTGTCCCTGGCTTCCATCGATACCGTGCATGAGCAGGGTAACCTGGAGTCCACCGGGGTGAGCACCGACCTGGCCATCGACGGGGCCGGCTTCTTCGTGGTCAGCGATGGTAGCCGCACCTACTACACCCGTGCCGGTGCCTTCTCCTGGGACGACAAGTACAACCTGGTGACGCCGTCCGGGCTCAAGGTCATGGGCTGGCTGGCTCAAAGCGGCGTGCTCCCCGCCAACCGCACCAGGGTGGACCTGAAGCCCATCTCTCTGTCCGACGTGCAGTCCATACCCGCCCGCGCCACCACCGAGATTAAGTTCACCCGCAACCTCGACGCGACCGACATGGGTACCTACACCCTTTCGGCCAATTCTCTCAACCTCATCCTGGACGACGGCGACCCCGCCACTGCGCAGGTGACGCGGAAAGTCACCTTTGAGCTATCGCCCACCAGTGAGTTCAACAAGTGGCGATGGAGATTGGCCGGTGACGGTGTCCAGTTCTCCTTCAACGGTGCTGACTGGCTGGGTGCTGCCGACGGGTACATCTGGTTTGACGACGCGGGGAAAGTGGACCGGGTGACCGATCTGGCAGGCAATGACCTGGGGAACCTGGACCCCTCCGATCCGCAGCCGGAGGTGAAGGTGCGGGACGCGACGGACACCAGGCAGGTCGACTACGTCAATTTCCCGGCGCCGGGTACGGACAACAAGGCCTCGTGGGCCATATTCGGGACAAATGACCCTTCGGCCAGGATTACGGCGACGTATGAGGATGCGCGGCGGGTGACCTCCATTACGGTGATAGGGGCCAAGGGGGAGACATACAGCGTAATCACTACGTTCACCAAGGTCAACGACAACACCTGGGATTGGGTGGCAGCCGTTAAGGACTCTGCCGGGGCCGATGTGGTTCTCACCGGCAAGCCCCACAGCGGGACGGTTACGTTCGACGTGAGCGGGCGGGTTGACCGGGTAACCGGCGATCTGGTCCAGTTCGGGGCAGCGGGGTACGCGCCCATGACCGTGGAGATGGACTTCTACGGCCTGACCCAGTATGCCACCGACTATACGGCACTTGCATCGGAGCAGAACGGGTACGGGCCGGGTGAGTTGGTGTCGGTGACGGTGGACGCCAAGGGGGTGGTGATGGGATCGTACTCCAATGCCCTATCGTGCCCCCTGGCGCAGGTGGCGCTGGCCAGCTTCTCCAACCCGGCCGGGCTGGTGAAGCGGGGAGAAACCCTGTACGAGGGGTCGGCCAACTCCGGAGAGGCCCAGGTGGGTGATCCCGGCACCGGCGGGCGGGGCACCATTGCCCCGGGGTCGCTGGAAATGTCCAACGTGGATCTGGCTCAGGAGTTTACCAATCTGATCATCACCCAGCGGGGATTCCAGGCCAACTCGCGGGTGATCACCACGGCGGACGAGATGCTGCAGGACCTGGTTAACCTCAAGCGGTAGTGGGCTGTCGGCTTGGGGCCGGGTTGCGGGCAACGGCGGGGGCTGAGGGGGTGACGGGGTGATCCGGGTAACCAGGCTGAACGGGCATGAGATGGTGCTCAACGCCGACCTCATCGAGACGGTAGAGGCGACGCCCGACACCGTCATCTCCCTCACCACCGGCCGCAAGATCCTGGTTAGGGAGGCCCCCGAGGAGATAACGAGGCGGGTGGTGGCCTACAGGCGGGCCATCACGGGGCGTGGGTGGCGCGGCACGCGACGCCGTAAGCCCTCCGCAGGCGACGGGAACGCACGCACGGGAGGAGACATATGGGCGGGGTAGAGGACGGCGTGAGCGGAGGGGAAGGTGAGGTGAGCGGGTGGTGAGGAAAGCGGGCATCAGAAGGCTGTTCTTGTGGCTGATGGTGGGGGTGCTGGCCCTGGGGGCCATGGGGGGTGTTTCCTACCTGGTGGGGAGCCGTTTGCTTGCCTCGTCCGGCAGACAGGCCACTGCTCAGGCGGCGGAGGGTGTCCTCTTTCATGCCGGCAAATACCTCACGAACCTGCGGGACGACGGGGGGCGGCGGTACATCAGCGTGGGTATCACCCTGGAACTCTCCCACTCCCGCATGGCCAGGGAACTTGAGGCCAAGAAGCCTTTGCTGGAGCATACCATCATATCCGTGCTGCGCGACAAGACTTACGGGGAACTGGAGGGTGAAGGGGGGATGCTGGCCCTCGCCCGCGACCTGGCTGACCGTATCAATGCCATCGCGGAGTCGGGGAAGGTGCAGCGCATCTTCTTCACCGAGTTTCTGATCCAGTGAGGGGGAGGGGCAAGGTGGAAGTCCTTTCCCAAAAAGAGGTAGACGAACTGTTGCGGGCCCTGGCCTCCGGGGAACTGGGGGGCAAGCCTGCCCGGCGGGAAGGGCCGGTCATCCGGCCTAGCGTGCGGGTGTACGATTTCCGGCGTCCGGACAAGTTTTCAAAGGATCACTTGCGCACTCTCCAGATGGTGCACGAGAACTTCGCCCGCGTCTGGACAACCGTGCTTTCCGCCCAGCTGCGCACCATGGCCAGGGTCACCCTGGACGCCGTTGAGCAACTCACATACGACGAGTTCCTGGCTTCGGTGCGCAACCCGGCGGTGTTGTGCCTGGTGAGCATGGAGCCCCTCCCGGGGCGCCAGATGGTGGATATCCACCCCGCTCTGGCGTTTCCCCTCATCGACCGCCTGCTGGGAGGGTTGGGGACGGCCGAGGTGGGCGAACGTGCCCTCACCGACATCGAGGTGACGGTGATGGAGAGGGTGGTGAGCGGGATGCTCTCTGCCCTGGTGGAGGCGTGGCAGGGCCTGGTGGCGTTGCGGGCACGCCTGGATTCCATTGAGGCCAATCCCCTTTTTGCCCAGGTAATCCCTCCCAATGAGGTGACCGCAGTGATCACGTTGACGGCGACGCTGGGGGAAGCGGGGGGCTCGCTGCGGCTGTGCCTCCCTTACTCCTCCCTGAAGCCGGTGCTGGGACAGCTCACCGCTCATCGCTGGGCAGGTGGGGGGGAAGTGCCCCGGGTGGAGGGAAACGGGGCCAACCTCCGCGATGTTAGGGTAGAAATGTCGGTGCGACTGGGAAAGGCTACCCTCACCATAGGCCAGTTGCTTGGCCTTGAGCGGGGGGACGTGATCAAGCTCGGACAACCCGTGGGTGAGCCACTGACGGTGTACCTCGGTCCCCGCGCCGCCTTCCGGGTGCGACCGGGCCGGGTGGGGAATCGGGTGGCAGTGCAGGTGGTGAAGGTGCTGGCGGCAAGGGGGGAGGACGACGATGAGTGAGGGTGCCGGCGACAAGGAGCGGGCAGGCAGCGAGCGGGTGGTGGTGGAGAAGGCAGAGTTTGAGGAACTGGCACCCGCTTCCGGTCGGGGCGAAGGGGTGAGCCTGGACCTTCTGCTGGATGTTCCGCTGCAGGTTACCGTGGAACTGGGGCGGGCCCGGCGGGCGGTGCGGGACATTCTCAGCCTGGGAGTCGGCTCCATCATCGAACTGGACAAGCTGGCCGGGGAACCAGTGGATGTTCTCGTCAACGGCAAGCTGGTGGCCCGCGGGGAAGTAGTGGTGGTGGACGAAAACTTCGGGGTTAGGGTCACCGACGTGGTATCCACCGCTGACCGGGTGTCTGCTCTCAGGTAGGCGCCCGGATGGTCCCATCTGCTGTCAACCGAAGGGTCCTGATGCAAGGAGGGACGCCCGGGTGAGGTCTCCGGAGGGAAACGGTCAGGCGGTGGTGGTGGAGCGGGCCCGCTTCCTGCGGGAGAAGCTGGTGTCTCTGCTGGGCCGGGCCGGCTGGCAGGTGGCGGGGGCAGCCGGGGACGGTCTGCGGGCCCTGGAAGTCATCCGCACCTCCCGGCCCGACCTGGTGGTGCTGGATCTGGTTCTCCCCGACATGTCGGGAACGGAGCTGATCAGGGTCATCAAGGCGGAGGTCCCCTCCTGCCGTGTGGTGGTGTGCTCAGCCCTGGTGCAGGCCACGTGGGTGAAGGCAGCCGTGGAGGCGGGGGCGGACGACTTCGTGGTGAAACCGGTGGACGAGAGCAGATTCCTGGCGGCGGTGACCAGGGAGCCCCGCCAGGTGCTGAGCGAGCCGGCGTGAACCCCGCGTAAGCGTAGCGGGAAGGGACTCTTGGCGGCGCAAAGAAGGGGCGTGGACAGATGGGGTGGGCACTGTTGCAATTCCTGGTCTTCTCGCTGCTGGTGATTGCTCTGGCGTACACCTCCGCCCGGTACTTCGGGCGGCTCAACCTGCCCCGGGGTAACCACCTGCACCTCGTGGAGACCATGCCCCTGGGTGGTAACCGCTACCTGTGCCTGGTCAGGTTCCGGGACCGCTGGATGCTCCTGGGTGTGGGGGAGGGGGTTTCCCTGCTCGCGGAGATGCCCGCCAGCGAAGAAGCGACTCCGGTGCCGGCAGGGCGGAGTTTCCCTGACGTGTTGCGCCACCTGATCTCGCGGAAGGGACGGGGCCTCATGCTGGGCCTCATGGTCCTGGTACTGCTGGCGGGTGCCGTGGTGGGGTCGCCGGCTGTGGCGCTCGCGCAACTACCTGGGGCACCGGCCCCGCAGGACAGCTGGCCTTTGCCCCGCGTCACTGTGGGCGTGGAGCCGGCGGGTGGGCCGCAGGGGTTGACTCTCACAGTTCAGATCCTGATTCTGCTCACTGTGCTTTCCCTGGCTCCCGCTATCCTCATCATGCTCACTTCTTTCACCCGCGTGGTGGTGGTGCTTTCCTTCCTGCGCAGCGCCCTGTCCTTGCAGCAAATGCCCCCCAATCAGGTGCTGGTCGGACTGGCTCTCTTTCTCACCGTGTTCATAATGGCCCCGGTGTGGCAGGACGTGAACCGTGATGCCCTTCAACCCTACCTGGCCGGGGAAATCGACCAGTCTCAGGCCCTGGCCCGGGCAGAGGCACCCCTGCGTGACTTCATGCTGCGCCAGACCCGCCCCCAGGATCTGGCCCTGTTCTTGCGTCTGGCGGGACAGCCCCAGCCCGCAGGTCCGGGGGACGTGCCGCTGTGGATGCTTGTGCCTGCATTTGCTACCAGCGAACTCAAGACCGCCTTTCAGATGGGATTTATCCTCTTCGTGCCCTTTCTGGTCATCGACATGGTGGTGGCCAGTACCCTGATGTCCATGGGGATGCTGATGCTGCCTCCCATGATGGTGTCTTTGCCCTTTAAGCTGCTCCTCTTTGTACTGGTTGACGGTTGGGATCTCCTGGTGCGCTCTTTGGTGACTTCCTTCCACTGAAGTGCTCGACGTTGCGGCCACGGGGGAGGAAGGACTGCCAGGGCTCGGGTTGGGAAACGGGAGATGACGGACGAGCTAGGGGTGAGGGAGATGACGGACGGGTGGGTGATGGCGCTCGGTCGGGATGCCCTGGTCACCGTGCTGCTGGTGGGGGCTCCCGTGTTTGCCCTGAGCATGGGGGTGGGTCTCCTGGTCAGCCTGATCCAGGCTACCACCCAGCTCCACGAACAGACCCTGGCTTTCGTCCCCAAAATCGTGGCGGTATTCATAGGATTCCTCCTCTTCGGGGGATGGATGCTGCGGGTGCTGGTGGCGTTCGCCCAGCGAGCTTTTGCCCAACTGGGCAGCGTGCCCTGACGACGCCATCGGCCCCCGGCCGATGGCGTCACCCGAAGAGGTACTGGTGCCGGGAGCTGCGATCCCGGGGGAGCCGGGACGGGAAGGAGGGGAGAGCGGTGGCCGGGTTGCTGGGGGCACTCGTGAGCGGGATGCCGGTGTTCATACTGGTGCTGATGCGCCTGACCGGGCTGTTTCTGGCCGCCCCCTTCTGGTCGAGCCGCATGTTCCCCGTCACCGTGAAGGGCTCCTTGTGCCTGTTTCTGGCCCTCACCGTGCTCCCCACCGTGGACGCTTCCCGCGCCCCCGTTGCCGCCCTGCCTCTGGCTCTGGCCGCGGTGCGGGAGCTGGCCTGGGGGGCCCTGGCAGGATTCACCGCCTCTCTGTGCTTCGCCGCCGTACAACTGGCCGGGTACTACCTGGACTTCGAGTTGGGGATGGGGATCGCCAACGTGGTGGATCCCACGTTCGGAGCGCCAGTTCCGGTGGCGGGTACTTTCCTGTACCTGCTTTCCCTGGTGGTTTTCCTGGGTGCAGACGGGCACCACCTGCTGCTCTCGGCCCTGGTGCGGAGCCTGCAGGTGGTTCCCCCGGGTACGCCCGTACTTTCCGAAGCCGCCGGGGAGGCTTTGGTGGCCCAGGCGGGAGCCATGTTCGTCCTCGGCCTCGAGCTGGCTGCCCCTCTGGTCCTTCCCATGTTCCTGGCCAACCTGGCCTTGGGGCTGGTGTCCCGCACGGTGCCCCAGATGAACGTATTCGTGGTGGGCCTGCCCCTCAAGACCTGGCTGGGCGTCCTGTTCCTGACCCTGGCTCTGCCCGCCTATGTGGCGGTCTTCGGAGGATGGCAGGAGAAGGTGGGGGAAGCGCTGCTGCAGGTGATGATCCCGGCCGCGGGGGGCGGAGGGCCATGAGGCTGCAGTTGCAGTTGTTCGCCGAGGATAAGCCCTTCCCGGCCACCCCCCGCAAGCGGCAGGAGGCTCGCAAGCGGGGCCAGGTATTCCGCAGCCAGGAAGCCACCGCTGCCGCCGTGGTGCTGGCGGCGCTGGTGGCCTGCCGGTACTTCCTCCCCCTGGCCGCGCAGGCATGGCAGGACATGGTCTGCGCCCTGTGGAGCCGTCCCCTGCCCGACCTGGACTGGGACAACCTGGCCCTGGTGGTGGTCCCGGCCGGGAGGGCCCTGGCCCTGGGGGCCTTGCCCGTGATGGGGGTGGCCCTGCTGGCAGGATTGGCGGTGAACCTGGGGCAGGTGGGATTCCTCTTCAGCACCGGGCCTCTGTCTCTGGATTTTGGGCGTCTCGACCCGGTGCGGGGACTCGGGCGCCTCTTTTCGCGACGCAGTCTGGCGGAGTTACTGAAGGGGCTGCTGAAGGTGACCATCGTGGGGTACGTGTGCTACCTCACGGTTTCCTCCCGCCGGGAACTCCTGGTCACCCTTCCCCTGCTCCCCCTGCCGGAAGCCCTGCGCACGGCGGGCCAGGTGGCGTACCAGATGGTGCTCTGGGCGGGGGCGGGATTCGTGATCCTGGCGGCGGCAGATTGGTTTTACCAGCGCTGGGAATACGAGGTCAGCCTGCGCATGTCGCGTCAGGAACTTAAGGAAGAGTTCCGGCAGACGGAAGGAAACCCCGAGTTGCGCGCGCGCATCCGCCGCCGGCAGCGGGAAATCAGCCGGCTGCGCATGCTGGCCGAGGTGGCCCGGGCGGACGTGGTGGTGCGCAACCCCACCACCTACGCTGTGGCCCTGCGGTATGACCCCGCCACCATGGACGCCCCTGTGGTGGTGGCCAAGGGCAAGGGGCACCTGGCCCAGCGCATCATCACCCTGGCGCGCAAGCACTGGGTGACGGTGGTGGAAAACCGGCAACTGGCCCAATCCCTCTACAGCCTGGTGGAGGTGGGCCAGGCCATCCCTCCTCAGCTTTACCAGGCGGTGGCCGAGGTACTGGCCTTCGTGTATCGGCTCACCGGGCGGCAGATCGGGGGTGGCGATGATGGCGGTCGTTAAGCAAGGGGATCTGGCCCTGGCGGTAGGGCTGGTGCTCGTACTGGCCATGCTGGTGGTGCCCATGCCTCCCCTGTTGCTGGACCTGCTGCTCTCCTTTAACCTGGCCTTTTCCCTGCTGATCCTCCTGGCCACCACGTACCTGCTCCGCCCCCTGGACCTGGCCGTGTTTCCCTCTTTGCTCCTGGTGCTGACCCTTTTCCGGCTTTCCCTCACCGTGGCCTCCACCCGGCTGATCCTCCTCGCGGGGGAGGCCGGGCAGGTCATCGGTCGTTTCGGGGAATTCGTGATCGGTTCCAGCCCGGCCGTCGGTATCGTCGTATTCCTCATTCTCGTGCTCGTGCAGTTCCTGGTGATCACCCGGGGGGCGGAACGCATCGCCGAGGTGGCGGCCCGCTTTACCCTGGATGCCATGCCGGGCAAGCAGATGGCCATCGACGCTGACCTGCACGCGGGGAACATCACCGAGGAGGAGGCCCGCGAGAGGCGACGCCTCATAGAGCGCGAGGCCGACTTTTACGGGGCCATGGACGGTGCCTCCAAGTTCGTGAAGGGGGATGCCATCGCTGCCCTGGTGGTGATGGCCATCGACGTGGTGGGAGGCCTGCTGGTGGGCGTGTTGCAAAGGGGGATGCCCCTGGGCGAGGCCTTCAACCTGTATGCCCTTCTCACTGTGGGGCAGGGACTGGCCATCCAGATACCCGCCCTGCTCGTCTCCACCGCCGCCGGTATGGTGGTAACCCGCTCCACCTCGGGAGCCAGCCTCGGCGAGGACCTGGGGGCCCAGGTGCTGGGGTATCCGCGCGCCCTGGGGATAACAGCGGCGGTGGTGGCCATCATGGGCCTGGTGCCCGGGCTGCCCCACCTGCCGTTTTTGGCGCTGGGGGCGGCCCTTGGGGGCCTCACCATTACCATTCGCAATCGGCAGCGGCGGGAACAGGCTGAAGACGAACGGCGGCGGCGGGAGGAGGAACTGGAGGCCATGCGCCGCCCCGAGAGCATCTTCAACCTGATGCGGGTGGATCCCCTGGAAGTGGAACTGGGCTATTCCCTCATCCCCCTGGCGGACGCCCGACAGGGTGGGGACCTCCTCGAGCGGGTGGTGATGATAAGGCGCCAGGTGGCCCTGGAACTGGGGGTGGTCATTCCCCCCGTGCGGGTGCGCGACAACATCGCCCAGCTCGGCCCGAATGCGTACAGTATCAAGGTCCGCGGCGTGGAGGTCCAGAGCGGGGAGCTGTACCCCAACCGGCTGCTGGCCCTCAACCCGGGGGATGCCGACGCCGAACTGCAGGGGATTCCCACCCGGGAGCCGGCATTCGGCCTGCCCGCCCTGTGGATATCGCGGGAGGACCGGGACCGGGCCGAACTGGCCGGCTACACGGTGGTGGAGCCCTCGGCCGTCCTGGCCACCCACCTGACCGAGGTGATCAGGGCCAACGCCCACCTCCTGCTGGGACGTCAGGAGGTACGGGAGATGCTGGACGCCATCAAGGAGACTCACGCTGCCCTGGTGGAGGAACTCGTCCCCGGGCAGCTTTCCCTGGGAGAGGTCCAGAAGGTGCTGGCCAACCTGGTGCGGGAAGGGGTGTCCATCCGCGACCTGGTCCTCATCGCGGAAACCCTGGCCGATCACGCTCGTACCAGCCGGGACACCGAGTTCCTGACTGAGATGTGCCGGCAGGCCCTGGCCCGCGTCATCACCCGGCAGTTCGGTCTGGACCGGGGACCGCGACCGGTGGCCACCCTGCACCCGGAGGCCGAGAAGGCCATCCTGGAGGGGGTGGAGGCGGCCGGGGGAGGTTTGCCGGCGCTGGATGCCCGGTCGCTGCAGGGCCTGGCGCGGTCGCTCACAGCCGCCATGACCAAGGTTGCGAGCCGCGGCCACACTCCCGTCCTCCTCTGCCAGGCCGCCGCCCGGCCCCACGTGCGTCGTCTGGTGGAGAAGCTGGCTCCCCGCATGACCGTGCTCTCCTATGCCGAGCTGGATGAGAAGGCACAGATCGAACCGGTGGCCACGGTTACCCTTTCCGGAGACAGCTGATGGGAGGTGAGGACATGCAGGCCCGCGCTTTCCGGGCGTCTACCACTCACGAGGCGCTGGCCCTGGTGAGCAGGGAGCTGGGACCCGACGCCCTCATTGTGGAAACCCGGCGGGCGGCGGGGAAGCAGGTGGAGGTGCTGGCCGTGCCCGGCCCCCGGGGATTCTGGGACCCGGGCTTGCTCCCCGCCCTGCTGGCTCACGGGGTGGACCTGTCCTTCGCCCTGGAATTGGTGCTTTCTCCCCATCCCGCCCAGGCGCTGGGCGCCCACCTGGGGCGGGTGAGGCTGCTGGAGTGGCCCCGGGACCGCCGGGTGATGGCGGTGGGCCCTACCGGGGCGGGCAAAACCACGGCCCTGGCCAAACTGGCGGCGTGGACCCGGGCCCACCACGGCTGCCGGGTGGGGCTGGTGAACCTGGATACGGTGCGTCCGGGGGCCCAGGAGCAGAGCCGGGCCGTGGCCCGCATGCTCGATCTGGAGGCGGCCACCTGCGACGTGGATCACCTGGAGGGATTGCTGCAGGGGTGGAGCCAGGTGGATCTGATCCTCGCGGACACGCCCGGGCGCAACGTGTGCCTGGCCAGCCACCGCCAGCAAATCGAAGCCATGGTGGCCAGGTTCCAACCGCAATTGCTGCTAGGGATCATACCGGTGACGATGGACCGGCACGACGCCCTCGCTTGGGGTGACTTCATGCGGAGTCTGGGCTGCGATGCCCTCCTTTTCACCAAACTGGACGAGAGCAGCCGCTGGGGACTGATCCTGGAGATGGTGGCGAAGACCGGGTTGCCCCTCAGCTACCTGACCAGTTCCCAGGACGTGTGGCAGGGCTTCGAGCCCGTGACGCCGCAGCAGCTGGCCAGGCGACTGCTGGGGGAGGCCGCGTGATGAGAGGGTTGGCGTGAGAAGCGCCAGCGTGAGACGCATCACCGTGGGGGGCCTCTGTGTAGGCGAAGGGTGGGGTGGCATGTGGAGGACTCGTTGCGGGAGGGGCAGCGCGCCATCCTCAGGGTGGGGGGTGGCACCCGCATGTACGTGGTGAGGATCGAAGAGGTGCGTGAAGACGCCCTGGTTCTTTCCGCACCCGTGCGCCTCGGGCATGTGGTTCCCGTCAAACCCGGCACCGAGGTGGAGGTGCAGTACCACCAGGACGATACCATGTACGGCTTCCATACCAGGGTGGAAGACTTCCGCCCCGGTCACCTTCCCCTTATCACCGTCGCGCGGCCCACCCAGATCCGCACGGTCCAGCGGCGGGAGCACGTGCGCTGGCCGGTTTCTCTTAAGGTGGTGATCGCGGTGGCAGATGGAGAGCGGGAGGTTGCCGGGCGCGCAGTGGACCTCAGCGGGGGCGGGTTGGCGGCGGATTTGCCAGGGGAATGGCAGGAAGGGCAGGAAGTGCGGGTGCGCTTGTGCCTTTCTGCCCAGGAGATCGTCGAGGCAGGTGGCCGGGTGGTAAGGGTGGTGCGCCCGCCGGCACCTGCTGCTCCCACACGGTACGGGTGGCGGAATACGGTGCTGCGTCCCGCGCGGGTTGCCTTCGAGTTCACGTGTATAACCCCGGGCGCCCGCGAGGCGATCATCAGGTACATATTCTCTCGCCAGCGGCAGTTCCTGCGCTCAGGACACGTGGGGCGAGACTGGGGGGCGGGATGATGGGTGCCCAGGCCCAGGTACAGCAGTTGTGGGAAAGGTACAAAAGTCAGGGGGACCAGAGGGCCCGGGAGGAACTGGTGCTACGTTACCTCCCCCTGGTGAAATTCGTGGCGGGGAGGGTGCGCATGACCCTGCCCGCCTTCGTGGATGAGGACGATCTGGTGGGATACGGGGTCCTGGGCCTGCTCGATGCCCTGGGTAAATTCGACCTTGCTCGCGGGGTCAAGTTCGAGACGTATGCGGTCACCCGCATCAGGGGTGCCATCCTGGACGGATTGCGTGCGCTGGACTGGGTTCCCGCCCACGTGCGGCAGCGGGTAAGGGAGCTGCAGGGAGCGTATGCAAAGCTGGAGACGCAGCTGGGCCGTCCCGCCAGCGAGGAAGAGGTGGCGGCAGAAATGGGCATCACCATGGCAGAGCTGTCTCAGCGCATAACGGAGGCCGCCTCCACCTGTCTGGTATCCCTGGAGGGACTGTGGGCAGCGGAAGCCAGGGAGGGGCCCGTCCTCTCATCTTTGCCGGACCACGGGGCTCCTGATCCGGTGGAGATAGCGGAATGGGAGGAGCGCAAGAAAGTGCTGGCCTGGGCCATAGACCGGTTGCCCGACCGGGAGAGGCTCATCATCACGCTGTTCTACTACGAGGGGCTCACGTTGAAGGAAATATCCCGCCTGCTGGGTGTTTCGCCAGGACGGGTCTCCCAGCTTCATGCCCAGGCCATGTTGCGGCTGAGGGCGAGCATGGAGCGGGCCGACCGCGAGGGGATAGCGAAAACACTGGGCGCAAGGGGGTGAAACCGGTGAAGTCGATGGATTGGCAGATGGCCATCCCGCGTTCCCCGGATGTGGGGCGGGTGCAGCAGGTGGCTGCCTTGCACGGTGAGGGCACTCAGGAGTACCTGGAGCGGGTGGGCCAGGTGCAGGCGCGACAGACTCCCCGGGTGAAAGACAACGCCGGCCCTTCTGCCGTGCGGGATGGGTCGGGCCGGCCACGGCAGCAGCACCGGCGTGATAAGCGCCGCCATCCGCACGCGAGTGCGAATCCGGCGCCCGAGCAGGCGGCCCACCTCGACGTCCGCGTTTAGCATACCTGCCTTCTCGCACGCCTGCCGACGGGCGGGCGCAGGGTCCTCGGGGGCGGGTTCGGGCCGAGGCGGGCCGCTTCGTTGCTGGCGGTTGGAGGTTGTGGTATACTTTGCGGCGGCGCCAGGCGGGGGTCCAGACAGGGCGCCCGGCCGGCGCAAGATTACACACGCCTTCTGACTGGGGCAGTAGGTGCCGGCCCGGGGCGATGGCCGAGATCCGCAGCGTAGGGGGCCGGTTCTGTCCGGGGTGAAGGAGGCGGAGGCTAACCAGGGGGTAGCATCATGCCGGTATTGTCCATGAAGCAGTTGCTGGAAGCAGGGGTGCACTTCGGGCACCAGACCAGGCGGTGGAACCCGAAGATGCGCCCCTACATTTTCACGGAGCGGAACGGCATCTACATCATCGACCTGCAGAAGACCGTCCGGCTCCTGGACGAGGCCTACGAGTTCCTGCGGGACGTGGCTTTTCAGGGGGGAAGGGTGCTGTTCGTGGGCACCAAAAAGCAGGCCCAGGAATCGGTGGCCGAGGAGGCCCGCAGGTGCGGTCAGTTCTACGTCAATCAGCGCTGGTTGGGGGGCACCTTGACAAACTTTCCCACCATCAGGCGCCGGATTGAGCGGCTCATGCAACTTGAGGAAATGGCGGAGTCTGGCTACCTGGCCCGCCTGCCCAAGAAAGAGGTCGCCCGGCTGGAGCGGGAGCGATCCAGGCTTGACAAGTACCTGGGTGGGATCAAGGGCATGAAGGAACTTCCCTCGGCGCTGTTCGTGGTGGATCCTCGCAAGGAGGCCATCGCGGTGAAGGAAGCTCGCCGCCTGCGCATTCCCATCGTGGCCATCGTGGACACCAACTGCGACCCGGACGAGGTCGACTACGTCATCCCGGGCAATGACGACGCCATTCGGGCGGTAAAACTCATCACGAGCAAGATGGCGGACGCTATACTGGAAGGATTGCAGGGGGTGCAGGTGCTTCCCGCCGAGCAAGTGAGGGAGGAAGGCGCATGAGCGAGAAGGTCAGGCAGTTGCGGGAGATGACGGGGGCAGGGCTCCTGGATTGCAAGAAGGCTCTGGAGAGCGCGGGCGGCGACATGGAGCGTGCCGTGCGCATTCTTCGGGAGAAGGGGCTCGCCCTGGCGGCGAAGAAGGCTGGCCGGGAGGCCTCCGAAGGCATTATAGATGCGTACATTCACCCCGGTTCGCGTCTGGGGGTGCTGGTGGAGGTTAACTGCGAAACCGATTTCGTAGCCCGTACCCCGGAGTTCCGGGAGTTCGTGCACGAGGTGGCCATGCAGATAGCGGCGATGAACCCGACCTACGTCTCCCGGGACCAGGTGCCCGCGGAGGTGCTGGAGAGGGAGAAGGAAATCCTGCGCGTGCAGGCGGAGGCCGAAGGGAAGCCTCCCCATGTGGCCGAGAAGATCGTGCAGGGGAGGCTAGAAAAGTTTTTCCAGCAAGCCTGCCTCCTGGATCAGCCTTACATCCGCGACGGTCAGGTTACCGTGGGGCAACTGCTCACCCAGCTCATTGCCCGGGTGGGCGAGAATGTCGTGGTCAGGCGCTTTGCCCGTTTTGACCTGGGCGAAGCCAGTTGAGGGGGCTTCCCCGGTGAAGGCGCGTTACCGCCGGGTGGTGTTGAAGCTGAGCGGGGAGGCTCTGGCGGGTAGCCTGGGCCGGGGCATCGACCTGGATTTCCTGGACGGTATGGCGGCCGAGATCCAGGAAGTGACCGAATTGGGCGTGCAGATCACCATCGTGGTGGGAGGAGGCAACATCTGGCGGGGAGCGGAAGGGAGCGCCCGGGGCATGGACCGGGCCACTTCCGACTACATGGGGATGCTGGCCACCGTCATCAACTCCCTGGCCCTCCAGGATGCCCTGGAACGGCGGGGCCTGGAGACCCGGCTGCAAACGGCCATCGAGATGCGCGAGGTGGCGGAGCCTTACATAAGGCGGCGGGCCATCCGTCACCTGGAGAAGGGCCGGGTGGTTATCTTCGCCGCCGGGACGGGTAACCCTTATTTCTCCACGGATACCACGGCCGCCCTGCGGGCGGCGGAGATCGGGGCCGAGGTGCTCCTCATGGCCAAGATGGGCACGGACGGGGTGTACGATGACGACCCCCGCCGGAACCCGGCCGCCCGCAAGTTGGACCGGCTGGGCTACCTGGACATCCTCAACCAGGGTTTGCGAGTGATGGATGCCACTGCCGCTTCGCTGTGCATGGAGAACCGGGTGCCCATTATCGTTTTCGATGTGGGCAGGCCGGGCAACATCCGCAGGGCGGTGCTGGGAGAACCCATCGGGACACTGGTCGGGGGGGAGAATGATGCTCGATGAGGTATACCGGGAAACCGAAGAGAAGATGAAGAAGACCTGCCTCCTCTTCCAGAAGGAACTGGCGGGGATGCGGGCGGGACGGGCTACCCCGGCTTTGCTGGAGAAAGTGGTGGTTGACTATTACGGCACCCCTACTCCCATTACTCAGCTTTGCACCATCACCGTCCCCGAACCCCGGCTTATGGTGGTGCAGCCCTGGGACAGGTCCCAGATCGCTGCCATCGAGAAGGCCATCATGAAGTCGGAACTGGGGATCACCCCCACCAGCGACGGCACTGTGATCAGGCTTGTCCTGCCGCAGCTCACCCAGGAACGCAGGCAGGAACTGGTGAAGCAGGCCAGGCGCTGGGCCGAGGAACAGCGGGTGGCCATCCGCAACCTCCGCCGGGAAGCAGTGGAAATGCTCAGGGAATTGGAGGATGAGGGTCAGATCACCGAGGATGATCTGCGCCGCGGCCAGGAGCAGGTGCAGAAGCTCACTGACAAGTACATCGGGGAAATTGATCGTATACTGGCAGCGAAGGAAAAGGAGATCATGGAGGTTTGAACCCGTGCGATCCGCCCCTGCTGTGGGGACTGCCGCTGGAAGAGGCCCGGGCCCGCGCCCGGGCCGCGGGCTGGCAGGTAGAGTGTCTCCTCACCCGACCTCCCTGGCCGGGGACGTCGGGCGGGCGTGCCATGGTGGTGGGGCAGCGGGTGACGGAGGCGGGTCGGCTGTTACTGATATACGCACATGAAGAGTACCGGCGGGAAAAGAAAGAAGGCAAATAGCGACTGGGAGCAACGCAAGGCCCAGTTGCGGCGCGGGCCCATCCCCCGACACGTGGCCATCATCATGGACGGCAACGGGCGCTGGGCCGTGCAGCGGGGCCTGCCCCGCCTGGCCGGGCACAGGGCGGGACTGGAGTCCATCCGCCAGGTGGTGCAGGCGTGCGCCGAGCTGGGCATCGGTGTGCTCACCCTCTACGCCTTTTCTACCGAGAACTGGAGGCGGCCGCCCGAGGAAGTGCAGGGCCTGATGGATCTCCTGGTTGAATACGTCGACCGGGAACTAGATAACCTGGTTGAGAATGGGGTTAGGGTGCGCGTCATCGGGCATCCCGAGGTACTGCCGGCGCGGGCGCGGCAGGCCCTCGAGCGGGTGCGGGAGCGAACGGCGGCGGGAGAGAAGTTGCAGCTGGTGGTGGCCCTGAACTATGGGGGCCGGCGGGAGATCATCGATGCCTGCCACCGTTTCCTGCAGGATGTGCTGGCGGGGAGGGTGGACCCGGAACTCAGCGAGGAGAAGTTCGCCTCTTACCTGGACACGGCGGGATTGCCCGATCCCGACCTGCTCATCCGCCCTTCGGGGGAACTGCGCATATCCAACTTTCTCCTGTGGCAGGCCGCATACACCGAGTTCTGGTTCACCCCTGTGTTGTGGCCTGACTTCCGCCCCGTCCACCTGGCAGAGGCGGTGGCTGACTACCAGCGCCGGCACCGCCGGTTCGGAGGGCTGGATAGTCCCGAGGGAGGATAGGCCATGTTGAGAACCCGGGTCCTAACCGTAGCCCTGGGGGCCCCTCCCTTCCTGGCCTGTCTGTGGTGGGGAGGTGGGGTGTGGACCGTGCTCGTGGCCCTGCTCGCAGGTGCGGCCGCGGTGGAGGCGATATGGATGGCCGGAAGCGGCCGCAGCCTGCGCCTGGCCGCAGCGGTGACTGCCGTTCTGGCTGCCGGTCTGGTACTGCTCCTGGGGGGATTGCTTCCGGTGCCGGCATCCCTCACAGCGGGTTGGGTATCGTCTCCGGGGGAAAATCGTACCCCCGGCGTTCTGCTGGGAGCTACCACCGTGGTGGTGCTGGTGGTGATGGCCCTGGATGCCGCCATGTACCCCGGGGGAACGCGGGCTCCCGGCATGTTGCTGGGGGTACTGTACCCCGGTCTGGGCCTGGGACACATGGTGCTCCTGCGCCAGGGTGCCGGGGGACTGGGATGGACCCTGTTCTTGCTGGCTACGGTGTGGGCTGCGGACATGGCCGCCTATTTCGCCGGCCTGGCCTGGGGGCGCCACCGCCTGGTGCCCCGGCTCAGCCCGGGTAAGTCCTGGGAAGGAGCGGCTGCAGGGCTTTTGGTTGCCGCGGCGGCGGGGGCGGCGGCCGCAGGTCCCCTGCTCGACCGGGGAGCGCCGCTAGGGGCCCTCCTGGGGGGCGGAGCCGCCCTGGCCGGGATGGTGGGTGATCTGGCGGAGTCGGCGCTCAAGCGCGCCGCCGGACGAAAGGACTCCGGCCGTCTCGTCCCCGGCCACGGTGGGGTGCTGGACAGGTTCGACAGCCTGGCCTTTGCCGCCCCCGTCCTCTACTGGTGGCGAGTTCTGGGAGGGATGTAACTTTAAGAAGGGGCTAAATCCTTTTGCCGTTTCCTGTCTTCTCTCCAGTGCAGTCCTGGTGGGGACGTACGTCTTCGTCCGCTACCTTCTGCCGTACCTGTGGCCGTTTGTCCTGGGGCTGCTGCTGGCCCTCGCCGTTGAGCCGGTGGTGCGGGCCCTGCAGCGGATGCGGCTCTCCCGGTCGGCGGCGGTGATGGTGGCCCTCACCCTGGTCTTGGGTTTCTTTTTCGCCCTCATCACCTGGGCGGTTTCCACGCTGGTGGTGGAAATCAGCAAGCTGGTCGAGGCGTTACCGGAGTATTACCAGACGGCCCGGCAGCTGGTGGATGAACTGACGGCGCGGGCGGGCCAGCTCATGGCCTCTTTACCACCGGCCGTCAACGAGCAAATATACGGGCAATTGGCTAACCTGTACGCTTTCCTGGCGCGGGCGCTTTCTCAGGCCCTGCTGGCCGTGGCCGCCCTCCCGGAGCTGGGCATCGTTACCCTGGTGGCGGCCATCGCGTCGTACTTCATGAGCCGCGACCTGGGCGCCATCGGTACGTTCTTCCTGGGTCTGGTACCCCCGGGGTGGCGGGAACCGGTGGCAAACCTGGCCCTGCGCCTGGTGCGGTCGGTGGGGGAATTCGCCTTTGCCCAGCTCCTGCTCATTGCCCTCACCACCGCCATCACCATGGCCGGGCTGGCGGCCATGAGGGTGCCGTATGCCCTGTTGCTGGGGCTGGTGTCGGGGCTGCTTGACATCCTGCCCGTCCTGGGGCCGGGGCTCCTGTTCGTGCCCTGGATGCTGTACAACCTCATCTGGGGCAAGGTGGGGTTGGGGATAGGCTTGGGCCTGCTGTACGTGGGTATTTCCGTGGCCCGGCAGGTTGCCCAGCCCCGGGTGGTGGGCGAGAGGCTGGGCATCCACCCCCTGGCGGCTCTCCTTTCCATGTACGTGGGAGCGCGCCTCCTGGGCATCCTGGGCCTGGCGGCGGGGCCGCTGGCGGTGATGCTGCTTTCGGCCATGAGGCAGGCGGGCATCCTCACCTTTGGCCAGAACGGGGGTCAGCCGCCGGGGGGGAGCAGGCGGGCGTGAGGCACCTTGTGATCCTGGGAAGTACGGGGTCCATCGGCCGCCAGGCCCTGGACGTGGTGCGCCGGCACCCTGACAGGCTCCGGGTGGTGGGGCTGGGGGCGGGCAGCCGCATCGACCTCCTGTCCGAACAGGCTCGGGAGTTCGGTGCTCAGGCGGTGGCGGTAGCCCATGGGGAGGCGGCGCGGCAGGCGGCACGGGAACTCGCTTCGTGCGCGGTGAAGGTGCTGGCCGGGGACGAAGGCATGCGGGAACTCGCCACCTGGCCGGAAGCCGACACCGTGCTGGTGGCCACCTCCGGGCTGGCCGGCCTGGTGCCCACGCTGGCTGCCCTGGAGGCGGGCAAGCGGGTGGCCCTGGCCAACAAGGAAACCCTGGTGGCGGCCGGTCACCTGGTGATGGAGGCGGCCAGGGGGCGGGAACTTCTACCCGTGGACTCCGAGCACGTGGCCATCCATCAATGCCTGCGGAAGGAAGACCCGGCTTCCGTGCGGAGGATCATCCTCACCGGGTCGGGCGGGCCGTTCCGCACCCTGGACTCCCGCGCCCTGCAGCACGTTACCGCCCGGGAAGCCCTCCGTCACCCGGTGTGGAAGATGGGGCCAAAGGTCACCGTGGATTCGGCTACCCTCATGAACAAGGGACTGGAGGTAATCGAGGCCCACCACCTGTTCAGGGTGGAATTCGATCGCATTGAGGTGGTGATCCATCCCGAGGGCTGGGTTCATTCCCTGGTGGAAATGCAGGACGGGTCGGTGCTGGCCCAGCTCGCTCCCCCGGACATGCGCCTGCCCATCGCCTACGCTCTGTTCTACCCCGAGCGCGTCTCGCCCCCCATCTCCCTGCTGGATTTGGCCGGGCGCAACCTCACCTTCGAACCCCCTCGCGTCCGGGACTTCCCTTGCTTGCAATACGCATACCTGGCGGGTAGAATGGGGGGGACCATGCCGGCCGTGATGAGTGCGGCGGACGAAGTGGCAGTCCAGCGCTTCTTGCGGGGTGAGATCTCTTTTCCCGGCATATCCCGCGTGGTGGGACAGGTGATGAGTGAGCACGTCCCGGGCCCGGCCCGGTCCCTGGAAGAGATCCTGGAGGCCGATGCCTGGGCCCGCCGGCGGGCGGCCGAGATAGCCGGGGAGTGACAGGGCATGACCTTTCTGGTGGCAGTTCTGGTACTTGGCTTACTCATGGTGGCCCACGAGGCCGGCCATTTCCTGGGTGCCCGGTGGGCGGGGATCAGGGTGCACGAATTCACCATCGGCTTCGGTCCCGCCCTTTACCGCCGCCGGGTAGGCGAAACCTGGTACGCCTTGCGGGCCATCCCTTGGGGTGCGGGCGTGCGTATCGCCGGCATGGAGCCGGGGGAAGTTGATGACCCCCGGGGGTTCGCGCGCCAGCCACTGCTCACCCGGGCGGGCGTCATCTTCGCCGGCCCCCTCATGAACCTGCTCCTGGCGGTGGTCTTGTTCACTCTTATCTTTGCCGTGCTGGGGATCGGGCGGGCTACTCTGACGGTGGCCCAGGTCCTGCCCGGCAAGCCGGCCGAAAGGGCCGGGATACAGGCGGGTGACCGCATCCTGGAAATCGAGGGGCGGCGCGTCACCATCTGGGAAGAAGTGGTGGCGATGGTGCAGGCCTCTCCAGGCAGGCCCCTTGCCGTCACCGTGGAACGGGGCGGACTCAGGGAGAACGTGGTGGTGGTTCCTGAGCCGTCGCCCAGCGATCCCCGCTTGGGATTTGTGGGGCTGGCGCCCAGGGTGGAGGTGCAGCGCGATCCCCCGTTGCGGGCGCTGTGGTCCGGGCTGAGGGAGACATACCGGGTGACCATACTCTGGATCAGGGGGATGTTGCTGGCAGTCACGGGGAAAGTGGAGGCGCGCCTCATGGGACCCGTGGGCCTCGGCGAACTCATCGGGCAGGCCGCCCGGGTGGGTCTTTCCTCCCTGCTTTACCTGACGGGAGTTATTTCCGCCAATCTGGCCCTCATCAACCTGGTCCCCATCCCGGCCCTGGACGGCAGCCGGCTCATGTTCCTGGCGCTGGAAGCGGTGCGGGGAAGGCCCGTCGACCCGGCCCGGGAGAACCTCGTGCACCTGGTGGGTTTCGCCCTCCTCATGATCCTCTTTTTGGTGATCACCTACATGGACCTGGCACGGCTGGGGGCGTGAGATGGGAAGGACCACACGCGCGGTGAAGGTAGGAGATCTGGTCCTGGGTGCTGGCAACCCGGTGCGGGTGCAGTCCATGACCAAGACGGACACCCGGGACGTGGATGCCACCGTGGCCCAGATCCGGCGTCTGGAGGCGGCCGGATGTGAGATCGTGCGGGTGGCGGTGCCCGACGCGGAGGCTGCCCGGGTTCTGGGGGAGATCAGGAGCCGTACAAAGCTACCCCTGGTGGCGGACATCCACTACGACTACCGCCTGGCGCTGGCGGCCCTCGATCAGGGCGTGGACAAGCTGCGCATCAATCCGGGGAACATTGGTGCCCGCTGGAAGGTGGAAGAAGTGGCCCGGGCCGCCCGCGACCGCGGGGTACCCATCCGCATAGGCGTCAATGCCGGCTCCCTGGAAAAGGAGATGGCAAGGTCATACGGCCGTACCGCGCGGGCCCTGGTGGAGAGTGCCCTCCGCCAGGCAGATGCCCTGGAGGCGGTTGGGTTTTCGGACATAGTGCTGTCCCTTAAGGCTTCGGATGTCCCCACCACGGTGGAGGCTTACCGGCAGGCGGCCGTCCGCTGCCCCTATCCCCTGCATCTGGGGTTGACCGAGGCAGGTACGGCCTGGGCGGGAGCGATCAGGTCGGCGGTGGCCATAGGGGCGCTGTTGCTGGAAGGGATCGGGGAAACCCTAAGGGTATCCCTGAATGCTGACCCCGTCCGCGAAGTGCAGGCGGCGTGGCACATCCTGCGGGCGGTGGGACTGCGGGCCCGGGGCGTGGAACTGGTTACCTGCCCCACCTGCGGGCGCTGCCAGGTGGATCTCATGACGGTGGCTTCCCGCGTCGAGGAGGCTCTGGCTGGGGTGGAAGCGCCCCTGAGAGTAGCAGTCATGGGTTGCGTGGTAAACGGTCCCGGCGAGGCGCGGGAGGCCGATGTGGGAGTGGCGGCCGGTCGGGGGCGGGCTGTGCTCTTCCGTAAGGGCAAGAGGATCCGTAACGTCCCTGCCTCGCGCATGGTGGAAGAACTCCTCGCCGAAGTACAGGCCCTGCTGGATGGCCGGCCGGAGGACTCTCACGGCATAGAGGGAGGTTCTCAGCATGGAGAAGGAGTTCGTTAAGGCCATTACACCCAGGTCACAGGATTTCTCCCAGTGGTACGTGGACGTGGTGCTCAAGGCTGAACTGGCGGATTACGCCCCCGTCAAGGGATGCATCGTATTCCGACCCTATGGCTACACCATCTGGGAGCGCATCCAGGCAGAGCTCGACCGCCGCTTCAAGGAAACCGGTCACGTGAACGCCTACTTCCCCCTCTTCGTGCCCGAGAGTTTCTTCCGCCGGGAGGCCGAGCACGTGGCCGGATTCTCCCCCCAGGTGGCGTGGGTTACCCGGGGAGGGGACGAGGATTTGGCCGAGCGGCTGGCGGTGCGCCCCACCTCGGAGACCGTCATCGGGGTCATGTACAGTAAGTGGATCCAGTCTTACCGGGACCTGCCCGTGCTCATCAACCAGTGGTGCAACGTGGTGAGGTGGGAAAAAGCCACCCGGCCCTTCATCCGCACCACCGAGTTCCTCTGGCAGGAGGGACACACCTGCCACCGCACGGCCGAAGAGGCCGAGGAAGAAGCCCTGCGCATGCTGGAAGTGTACCGCAGCTTCGTGGAGGACTTCCTCGCTATTCCCGTCATCCCCGGGGAAAAGAGTCCGGGAGAGAGATTTGCCGGGGCCGTGCGTACGTATACCATCGAAGGGCTGATGGGGGACCGGCGGGCGCTGCAATGTGCCACCTCCCATTTCTTGGGACAAAACTTCGCCCGTAGCTTCGACATCAAGTTCCTCGACGAGGACGGCCAGCTCAAGTACGTCTGGCAGACCTCCTGGGGCATTTCCACCCGTATCGTGGGAGCCCTCATCATGGTGCACGGCGACGACCGCGGTCTGGTGCTGCCGCCCCCGGTCGCGCCATACCAGGTGGTGGTGGTTCCCATCGTGGGACGGGACACGGAGCGGGTTCTGGCCGCCAGCCGGGAGGTGGCGGACCGCCTGCGCGCGCGCTTCCGGGTGAAGCTGGATGACAGGCCAGAGTTCAGCCCGGGTTGGAAGTTCAACGACTGGGAGATGCGGGGGGTGCCCCTGCGCGTAGAGGTGGGTCCCCGTGACCTGGCCGCCGATCAGGTGACGGTATCCCGGCGCGATACCGGAGAGAGGGTGGCCGTCCCTCGTTCCCGGTTGGAAGAGGGGGTGAGTGACCTGCTCGGGGAAGTGCACAGGGGGCTGTACCGGAAGGCCCTGGAGTTCCGGCAGGCCAACACCCACCAGGTAGAAGACTTCGATCGCTTCCGGGCCATCATGGAAGGAGCCCGGGGGTTCATCCGGGCATTCTGGTGTGAAAAGGCCGGGTGCGAGGAGCGCATCAAGGAGGAGACGGGAGCCACTATCAGGTGCCTGCCGTTTGGAGAGCAGGGGGAAGGTCGCTGCGTGCTGTGCGGGGAGCCGGCCCGGCAGGTGGCCTACTTTGCCCGCGCCTACTGAGCTGTGACCCGTGGCCAATGAGGGGGGCCGGGCGGTGAAGGTGGCGGCGGTGGTACCCGCCTACAACGAAGAGCGTACCATAGGCCGTGTTCTTTCCACCCTGGTTAAGTGCCGGGCCGTGGACGAGGTGGTGGTGGTTTCCGACGGTTCCACCGACGGCACCGCGGAGGTGGCGCGTTCTTTCGGGGTGCGGGTGGTGGAATTGCAACCCAACCAGGGTAAGGGGGCGGCCATGTGCGCAGGGGTGGCGGCCACCGATGCCCCGTTCATCGTGTTCCTGGATGCGGACCTGGTAGGCCTGCGGGAGGAGCACGTGACGGACCTGATCCTTCCCGTGATCCAGGGGGAGGCGGACATGACGGTGGGGACCTTCAGCGGGGGGCGACTGGCCACCGATCTGGCCCAGGCCATCACCCCTTTTCTGTCTGGCCTGCGCGCTCTGCGGCGTCAGGTATTGGAAGAGGTGCCGTCGCTCGAGGTCAGCCGTTACGGCGTGGAAGTGGCCCTGACGCGGCACGCCCGCCGCCAGCGCCTGCGGGTAAAAGAAGTCCCCCTGCCGGGGCTCACCCATGTCATGAAGGAGGAGAAGCTGGGGTTTTGGGCCGGGTTTCAGGCCCGTTTGCGCATGTACTGGGACATATTGCGCCACGGTCTGCGTGCCTAGGATGCCCCTTGTGAGCGGGAGAACTTTCGCGGTAACTTCGGGGCAGCAATAGAGGATTCTGGCCAGCCGGTGGTGAATAAGTAATGCCGGGCGCTTCACTAGCGCGAGCGAAAGTGGCGGCAGAGGTCTTCGCCGGCAGTGGGCGCACCCGCGGAAAACAGAGACGGGGGTGATTGGATGGCGGAATCCAGGACGCCGCTGCTGGACGAGCTGGAGAAGGGCCCGTGGCCCAGCTTCGTCACGGACATGAAGAAGCTCGCCCAGCGGAAGCCCGCCGTGCAGGATGCCCTGGGGCAGCTGGAGATGTCCTACCGGGACAAGAAGGGGCACTGGAAACACGGCGGCATTGTGGGAGTCAAAGGATACGGGGGAGGAGTAATCGGCAGGTATTCGGATGTCGGTGACGTTTTCCCCAACGTGGCGGAGTTCCACACCATGCGTGTGAATCAGCCCAGCGGCTGGTTCTACACCACGGAGAAGCTCCGCCGGTTGTGTGACATCTGGGAGGCCTACGGTAGCGGGCTTACCAACTTCCATGGCTCCACCGGGGACATCATCCTGCTGGGGACCACCACCCAGAACCTCCAACCCTGCTTCGATGCCCTGAGCGAGGCCGGATTTGACCTGGGTGGCTCGGGTTCCGACCTGCGTACGCCCAGCGCCTGCGTGGGTCCGGCCCGGTGCGAGTGGGCGTGTATCGACACCCTGGACGTCTGTCACGACCTGACCAACACGTTCCAGGACGAGTTGCACCGCCCCATGTGGCCATACAAGTTCAAACTCAAGATCGCCGGCTGCCCCAACGACTGCGTGGCGGCCATCGCCCGGGCCGACCTCTCCGTGATCGGTACCTGGCGGGATAGCATCCGCATTGATCAGGACGCGGTGCGGGAGTATGCCGCCGCCGGGATGGACATCTGGCGTGAAGTGGTTCACAAGTGCCCCACCGGCGCTCTTTCCTGGAATGCCGAGACGCGCGAACTGGGGCTCAAGGCGGAAGAATGCAACCGCTGCATGCACTGCATCAACACGATGCCCAAGGCCCTGCGGCCGGGACTGGAGAAGGGAGCCACCATCCTCATCGGCGGTAAGGCGACCATCCTGCAGACCGCCTTCCTTTCCTGGGTCATCGTCCCCTTTATGAAGCTGGAGCCCCCTTACGAGGAACTCAAGGATCTCCTGCGGCGCATCTGGGAATGGTGGGACGAGAACGCCAAGACCCGGGAGCGGGTGGGTGAACTGATCTACCGCAAAGGCATGCGGGAATTCCTCAAGGCGGTCGGCCTCCCGCCTGCCCCGCAGATGGTGTTTCGTCCCCGGGCCAACCCCTACTACTTCTGGTGGCCTGAGGAACTGCAGGAGCAGGGCTAGGCCTGTTCTGCTGGCAGCCTGATGATGCTTGACCTGCAAGGGGTGAGGAAAAGTGTCCCGGACTGACATAGGGCCTCCCAACTACAAGGACATGTTGCCACCCGTTATTGCGGAGAACTACGGGCGGTGGAAGTACCATGAGATCGTCCGGCCGGGGGTCTTGCGGCACGTGTCGGAAACGGGTGCAGAACTGTACACCGTTAGGGTGGGCTCTGCCCGCCTGCTCACGGTGGACAGGGTACGCGAGATATGCGACGTCGCCGACCGTTACTGCGACGGGTACCTGCGCTTCACCAGCCGGCACAACATCGAATTCCTGGTGTCGGACAAGAGCAAGCTAGAACCGCTCCTGGCCGAACTAAATGAGAAAGGGTGGCCCGTGGGCGGCACCGGCAACTCCATCAGCAACATGATCCACACCCAGGGCTGGATCCACTGCCACACGCCGGCCACCGACGGCTCGGGGATAGTAAAGGCGGTCATGGACGAACTGTACGAGTATTTCGTTGGCATGGAGCTGCCCGCCAAACTACGGATAGCCCTGGCGTGCTGCCTGAACATGTGCGGTGCCGTGCACTGCTCGGACATCGCCATGGTGGGCATCCACCGCAAGCCGCCCGTGATCGACCACGACATCGTCTCCAAGCAGTGCGAGATCCCCACCCTGGTCGCCAGTTGCCCCACGGCGGCCATCCGGCCCAACCCCAAGTTGAAGAGCGTGGAGGTCAACGAGGAGCGCTGCATGTACTGTGGGAACTGCTACACCATGTGCCCGGGCATGAAGATCGCCGACCCCGAGAACGACGGGGTGGCCATCTTCGTGGGCGGCAAGGTGTCCAACGCTCGGACCGCGCCCATGTTCTCGCGGCTGGCTATCCCCTATCTGCCCAACAACCCGCCGCGGTGGCCCGAGGTCACGGCCGCCGTCCGCAAGCTGGTGGAGGTGTGGGCCAAGAACGCGCGCAAGGGCGAGCGGTACGGGGAGTGGATCGAGCGCATAGGCTGGGAGCGGTTCTTTGAGCTGGCGGAGATTCCCTTCACCGACAAGCACATCGACGACTTCATCTTCGCTATTCCCACCTTCCGCACCGCGGCCACTTTCAAGTGGTAAGCAAGGGCCTCCCGCCCCCGAAGGGTCCCGCCGCGGGCGATGCCTCTCGCGCGCACCCGTGAGGGGGCCGCGCCCGCAAGTTAAGGAGATGGTAGCATGACCGAGCCGGCCAGCGAGGAACTGAAAGCTCGGGTGCTGGAGTACCTGGCGAAGGTGGATAAGGCCAAGAGCCACGACATCGCCCAGGCTCTGAAGGAGAAGAAGGCGCTGGTGGATGCCGCTGTGAGGGAACTGGCCCGGGAAGATCGGGTGGAATTCCTCTACATCGGCACCTCCTACGTCAAGCTCAAGGGCAAGTGAGAGGGGGAGTCAGCCCGGGGTTCTGGGCGGGCTGACTCCTTGCTGCCGGGCGCGGATGTGTCTTGGTTGCGGCGCCAGGGCGGATGTGCTATACTGGCTTTGGTGTAGTGCGGTCGCCTGGGCGCCGACGTCTTTCCGGCGCTGGTGAGTGGGTTTCACGACCCACTCTTTGCGCGTATCGGCGCGGGTGCCCAAAGCGGGTAGGTCGAGGGTCGGCCGCTCCTGCGGCAGGCCCAGTTTTTTGAGGGGGGCCTGGTCGGGGGTGAGCGGCGTGGGCGGACGGGAAGTGGAAAAGCAGGTGGAAGCCATGGCCCGCGAGGTGGCGGGTCCCATGGGGCTTTCCGTGGTGGACGTGGAGTTCTCCCGGCGCGGGAGGCGGTCGGTGCTGCGGGTGATCCTGGATAAGCCGGGGGGCATTCTGCTGGACGAGTGCGCCCGCGTGAGCGAGGAGTTGAGCCACATGCTGGACGCGGCCGATCCCATCCCGGGGACGTATGTGCTGGAGGTTTCCTCACCCGGGCTGGACCGGGTACTGCGCAGGGATGAGGAGTTCTGGCTTTTCCGGGGACGTCGGGTGGCAGTACACACCTACGTTCCCGTGCAGGGGCAGAAGCGCCTGGAAGGTACCCTCCTGGGCCTGGAAGAGGGCGGGGTTCATCTGGAAGTCGACGGACAGGAGGTGCTGGTTCCCCGCCAGCAGGTGGCCAAGGTGCACCTGGTGGCAGAGATCTGAGGAGGGCGCGATGTGAACGGTGAATTGGTGACTGCGCTGGAACAACTCGAGAGAGAACGCGGGGTGCCCAAGGAGAAGCTCACGGAGGCCATAGAAGCGGCCCTGATTTCAGCATACCGCCGGAACTTCGGCACGGGGCAGAACGTGAGGGTGGAAGTGGATCCGCGCACCGGCGCCATAAAGGTTTTTGCCCGCCGCCAGGTGGTCGAGAAGGTAGCGGACCCGCGCCAGGAGGTGGCCCTTGAGGAGGCCCGGGCCATCAATCCCGGTTACGCGGTGGGCGACATCATCGAGCACGAGGTGACCCCCCGCGAATTCGGTCGCATTGCCGCCCAGACCGCCAAGCAGGTGGTATTGCAGAAGATCCGGGAAGCGGAACGGGGTCTCATTTACGAGGAGTTCGCCAGTCGTGAAGGAGACATCGTGACGGGCATAGTGCACCGGCACGAGTACCGCAACGTAATGGTAGACTTGGGCAGGACCGAGGGCATGTTGCCCCCCTCGGAGCAGATACCGGGAGAGGTTTACCGCCAGGGGGATCGCTTGAAGTGCTACGTGCTGGAGGTACGAAAAACCACCAGAGGACCGCAGATCATCCTTTCCCGCACCCATCCCGGTCTTCTCAAGAGGCTGTTCGAACTGGAGGTTCCCGAAATCCACGATGGCATCGTGGAGATCAAGGGCATCGCCCGCGAGCCGGGTTCCCGGTCCAAGGTGGCAGTGTACACCCGTGACCCCGATGTGGATGCCATCGGTGCCTGCGTCGGGCCGAAGGGGATGAGGGTGCAGGCCATCGTCAACGAGTTGAGGGGCGAGAAGCTGGACATCATTCGCTGGGACGTCGACCCTGAGATTTACGTGGCCAACGCCCTCAGCCCGGCCCGGGCCATCCGCGTGTACTGCGACGAGGATACCCGCGTGGCCCGCGTGATCGTCCCCGACTTCCAGCTTTCCCTTGCCATAGGCCGGGAGGGACAGAATGCCCGGCTGGCAGCCAAGCTCACGGGCTGGAAGGTGGACATCAAAGGTGAGTCCCAGGCCCAGGGGGTGAGTGAGTGAAGCGCCGCCACGTCCCCATGCGCATGTGCGTGGGTTGCCAGGCGATGAAGCCCAAGCGGGAGATGCTGCGCATCGTGCGCACTCCCGACGGCGAGATCCTGCTGGATCCCACGGGAAAGAAGTCGGGGCGGGGGGCCTACGTGTGTCCCGATCAAGCTTGTCTGGATAAGGCGGTCAAGGCCAGAAGGTTGGAGAAAGCCCTGGGCAAGGAATTGTCTTCTGAAATACTGGGTGCCCTGCGCCGCCAGGTGGGCGGCGACTCCGGGCCAGGTGGTCCCTGCTGAAGTCCCTGGGCCTGGTTGAATTTTCGGAGGTGTATGGATGCGAGTTTACGAACTGGCCAAACAACTGAACGTGGATTCCAAGATCATCCTTAACGTCCTGCAACACCTGGATATAGATGCCCGCAACCACATGAGTACCATGGACGAAGCTACCACCCAACTGGTGACGGACATCATCGAGGGCCGGGTGCCCCTTGAGCGTAAGGACAAACCGAAGCCGAAGGCGCCCCGGCCCAAACCGGTGACGCGGGTGGTCTCGGCTCCGCCGCCGCCCGAGCCCAAGGTTGTGGCCGTCGGTCCTCAGAGGGGCAAGGGCAGGCGCGAGGAGCGCCCGGAGGAGCACGGGAAGGAACCGGCGAAGCAGTGGGAGCTCGCCCCAGGCGCGGCCGTCCGTCCCGTATTTCGCCAGGCTGTGACACCCCCCGCTCCGCCCGTCCCGCCCGGAGTCACGCGGCCCCTCCCCGGTGCTGTGGCCCGGCCCGGACCCGGTCCTGCTGCCAGGCCGGCAGCGGCTGCACCAGCGGCAGCCAGGCCGGCCCCCGCGGCTCCGGAGGGGCGGGCAGAGGCGCCGCCCCGTCCCGGGGAGGGCCAGCCGGCGGCGCAGGCGCCTGGCGCGGCTGTAGCCCGCGCAGGCGAGCCTGCTCGCCCCGGGGTGGAAACCCCGGCGGCTGCCGTCCGCCCCGCTAAGGCGCCTGAGGCAGCGGAAGCGCGGGTTGCTGCTGCTCCGGCCCAGGGACGGGTTGCCCCGGCCGAGACCGTTTCTCGTTCCGCCGAGGCCCGGGTGGCTCCGGCTGATGCTGCGGCCGGTCCCGCGGATGCTCGAGTAGCTGGGGCGGAGACCGCGGCGCCACGGGCGGAAGCGGCTCGCGTTGAGACGGCCACCCGTCCTGCTGAGGCGCGTGTGGCTCCGGCGGAAACCGGAGCCCGTCCGGCCGAGGCCCCGCAGCGTCCCCAGGCTCCCGCGGTGAGGCCGGTGGCTCCCACGTGGCGCCAGGGCGCGGGCACTCCGGTAAGGCAACGGGAAGAGGACCGACGCGGGTTTGAACGGCCCCCCGAGAGCCGACCCGGAGGATGGGGTCGCCCCGCCGGCGCGCCGGGGCGTCCCGGAGCAGGTGCGGGGCGTCCCGGACCAGGTCCGGGGCGTCCCGGAGCAGGTCCAGGGCGTCCGGGAGGGGGTCGTCCGGCTCCGGGGGGTCGGCCGGGGACGGGGATGCGGCCCGGGTGGCGGGCAGCGCCGCCTTCACCCATGGCGCCTCCCAAGCCCGCCGCTAAGCCGGGCAAGAAGGCACCTCCCCGGCGGGTGGAGCCCTGGGAGCACGAGGAGGAAGAAGAAGGCGTACGCCGCCTGGCGCGCTATCACCGTCCGGCCCCTGCTCGGGTGGAGCGGAAGCCGGTGGTGGCCAAGAAAGTGACCATACTCGGTCCCCTGACCGTGAAGGAACTGGCCGAGAAGTTGAACGTGCCGGCAGCGGACGTCATCAAGAAGCTGCTTGAAATGGGAGTGCTGGCCACCATAAACCAGGAACTGGACCGAGAGACCGCTATGATCGTGGCCAGCGAATTCGGTGCTGAGGTCAAGGAGCCGGAGGTCACCCAGGAACAGCTGTTGGTCGAAGACCGCGAGGAAACAGAAGGGGAAGACGAGGCCCTGCTCAGGCCCCGTCCCCCCGTGGTCACGGTGATGGGTCACGTTGACCACGGCAAGACCTCGCTCCTGGATGCCATCCGCCACACGCGGGTCACCGATCAGGAAGCCGGAGGGATCACGCAGCACATCGGTGCTTATACCGTAGAGTGGAATGGACGACAGGTCGTGTTCATCGATACTCCCGGGCACGAGGCGTTCACCGCCATGCGTGCCCGCGGGGCGAAGGTCACGGACATCGCCGTCCTGGTGGTGGCCGCCGACGACGGGGTCATGCCCCAGACCGTGGAGGCCATCAGTCACGCCCGTGCGGCGGGCGTGCCCATCGTGGTCGCCATCAACAAGATCGATCGGGCCGATGCCCGTCCCGACCGGGTCAAGCAGCAGCTGTCCGAGCACGGCCTGATCCCGGAAGACTGGGGCGGAGACGTGGTCATGGTCCCGGTGTCCGCCCGCACCGGCGAGAACCTGGACCGGCTGCTGGAGATGATCTTGCTGGTGGCCGACCTGCAGGATCTGAAGGCCAACCCCGACCGGCCGGCCCGGGGCACCATCATCGAGGCTAAGCTGGACCGGGGCCGGGGACCGGTGGGCACCGTCATCGTACAGGCTGGTACCCTGCGTACAGGGGATGTCTTCGTGGCCGGTCTCACCTGGGGCAAGGTGAGGGCCATGACCGACGACCGCGGGCGGCAGGTGAAGGAAGCCGGTCCCTCCATGCCGGTGGAGGTGATCGGGTTCGAAGAGGTACCTCTGGCCGGGGATATCCTGCGGGTGGTTCCGGACGAGCACGTCGCCCGCAGCGTGGCCGAACAGCGGCAGCTGCGCCACCGCGCCGAAGAGCAGCAGACACGTCGGGTGGGCCTGGAGGACTTCATGCGCCAGGCCAGGGCGGGCGAGGTTCAGGAGCTGCGCCTGATCATCAAGGCGGACGTCCAGGGGTCCGTGGAGGCCCTGCGTCAGGCCCTGCAGAAGCTGGAGCACCCCGAGGTGCGCGTGGTGATCCTCCACGAGGGCGTGGGCGCCATCTCCGAGTCGGACATCATGCTTGCCTCCGCGTCCGGTGCCATTGTGGTCGGGTTCAACGTGCGTCCGGACGTCAATGCCCGCCGGGCTGCCGAGCAGGAAGGCGTGGAGGTACGCACCTACCGGATCATCTACGAACTGCTGGACGATGTGCGGGCGGCCATGCGGGGGCTGCTCAAACCCACCCTGCGGGAGATCCCCCTGGGTCGGGCCCAGGTGCGCGCCACCTTCCACGTCCCCAAGGTGGGGAATGTGGCCGGGTGCTACGTTACCGAGGGCAAGGTCGTACGGGGTGCCCAGGTGCGGGTGGTGCGCGACGGTACCGTGGTACACGAGAGCCGCATCGACTCCCTGAAGAGGTTCAAGGAGGATGTCCGGGAGGTTCCCGCCGGCATGGAATGCGGCATCTTCATCGAGCGCTTCCAGGATGTCAAGGAGGGAGACGAACTGGAAGTGTACACGGTGGAGGAGGTACGCCCCGAGCTTTGAGGGGTGAGGGTTACAGCGCTACCCCCCGCACGGTGAAGAGCTGCCGTGGCACGCCCCGCGCGCCAGGGGGTGAGGGTAGTGGTGGTGGGAGTAGTCCGCCTGGAACTGGCCCTGCCTGGCAACGGCTGTCTCAAGGACAAGCGTAGGGTGATAAAGAGCCTGGTGGATAGGCTGCGCCACCGTTTCAACGTTTCCGTGGCCGAAGTCGGCCACCAGGACGCCCACCAGCGCGCCACGGTGGCCGTGGCCTGCGTGTCGGGGGACCGCACGGTGTGCGGCCAGGTTCTGGACGCGGTGGTGCGGGTGGTGGACGCCTCGGGAGTCCTGCTTCAGGACTACGAGGTGGAATTCTACTAGACGGAGGAGGGACTCGTGGCGGGGACGCGGCAGGAGAGAGTATCCGAAGTCTTACGGGAAGAGATATCCGCTCTGCTCTCTGAACTGAAGGACCCCCGGGTGGGGTTTGCCTCCATCACGCGGGTGGAGATGTCCAGCGATCTGCGTCACGCCCGCGTGTACGTGTCGGTCCTGGGTGACGAAGCCCAGAAGAAGGCCACCATGGAGGGTCTGCGCAGCGCCACCGGGTTCATCCGGTCCGAAGTGGGGCGCCGGGTCCGGCTGTTCCGTACCCCGGAGATTGCTTTCCACCTGGATGAATCCCTGGAGAAGGGGGCCAGGGTGCTGAAGCTGATCGAGGACGTCGGGCGGTCACGACCGGGCGCGGGTGACGGTGCCGGGACGCGGGGTGAGAGCGGCATCGGTGCCTGTGGTGGTGGCGATGCCGGTGTCGGGGAGGAAGGGCATGGGTAAGGAGCCGGCCGCCGCCGAGGTGGCGCGGGTGCTGGCGTCGGGGCGGCGTTTTCTTTTGCCCCTTCACCTTGCTCCCGACGGAGACAGCGTGGGATCGGTGCTGGGACTGGCCCTGCTTCTGGACCGCCTGGGAGTGGAGACGGTGGTCAGTTACGAGCGGGACCCCCTTCCCCCGGTGTATGGTTTCCTGCCCGGCAGCGATCGGGTGGTGCCCCTGGACCGGGTGGCGGGAGAGTTTTCGGGGGCGGTGTTCCTGGACATGACCGACCCGGGGCGGGCGGGGGAGAAGACCCGGGAGTACGTGGCGGATCTCCCCCTGGTGAACGTGGACCATCATCCCACCAACAGCGGGTTCGGCCGGGTGCGTTTTCTGGACCCGGAGGCACCCGCGGTGGGGGAGATGATCATTTCCATCGCCGATTGCCTGGGGGTACCCATCGGGCCCGAGGTGGCCACCTGCCTTTATGTGGCCCTCATGACCGATACGGGGTCGTTCCAGTACGACAACACCACTCCCCGCGCTTTCCGGGCTGCTGCCCGCCTGGTGGAGGCGGGGGCAAGCCCCCCGGAAGTCTCGCGGCACGTCTACGAGACCCGTTCCCCGGCCTCTCTGCGTCTGGCCCACCTGGTCCTGGGGACGTTGACCGTGGAACAGGGGGGCCGGGTAGCCCATGTCACCCTGACGCGGGACATGCTGGCCCGCACCGGTGCTACCCTGGCCGACAGCGACGGCCTCATCAACTATCCCCGGTCCGTGGCCGGGGTGGAGGTGGCCATCCTCTTCCGGGAGGAGGAGGATGGCCGGGTCAAGGTGGGGTTCCGCTCCCGCCACGTGGACGTGGGCGAGCTGGCGGCTTCGCTGGGCGGGGGTGGTCATGCCCGCGCTTCCGGGTGCCTGCTGGAAGGCCCCGTGGAGGCGGCCAGGGCCCTGGTGCTCTCCCGGTTGAGGACGGTGCTGGGATGAGGGGCCGGTCCGCAGGGTGGCACCATGCAGGCGGGGCGGAGGTCGAAGGGGGTGTGATCAACGTGCTCAAGCCCCCGGGGATGACCTCCCACGACGTGGTGGCGTGCCTGCGCCGTTGGCTGGGGATCAGGGCGGGGCACGGCGGGACTCTGGACCCGGGGGCGGCGGGGGTGCTGGTGGTGGCTCTGGGGAGGGGCACCCGCCTTTTGCACTTTGTTCTGGAGGGGACCAAGGAGTATCGGGCGGAAGCGGTGCTGGGGGCCCGGACCGCCACGGGTGACAGCTCCTCTCCCGCGGAACCGGGCGGTGATGCCTCTTTCCTGGATAGGATCCGGGTGGAGCAGGCGGTGGCGTCCCTCACGGGAGAATTGGAGCAGGTACCCCCCATGACTTCGGCCCTGAAGTACGAGGGTGAGCCGCTGTACCGGCTGGCCCGGCGGGGGCAGGAGGTCCCCCGTCCGTCCCGGCGGGTGACGGTATTCGCTGCCCGGGTGGTGGAATTCCAGCCCGGCGTGCGGGCCCGGGTGGTGATCGATCTCACCTGCTCGCACGGCACATACGTCCGCACCTGGTGCCAGGCCCTGGGGGATGCCCTGGGGGTGGGGGGATACATGGGATTCCTGGTGCGCACGGGGGTGGGTGTTTTCCGCCTGGGAGATGCCCTCCTGCTGGAGGAAATCCGGGCCCACCCGTGGGAGGGCGTGCAGCCCATGGTGCGGATGGTAGAACACCTTCCCGCCGTCCACATGCGGGGTGGGCGGGAAAAGGTGGCGGCCGGGCACGTTCCACCGGCCTTCCTGGACGTACCCGCGCGGGGGGGGTTGTCCCCGGGTCAGACCGTGCGGGTGATGGGGCCGGAGGGTGACCTGTGGGCCATCGCCCGCTGGGTGGGTGGTAAGAGGGTTCTGGCTCTGGAAACGGTGCTGGTCGGGGTGAACTGACAGGTGCAATGTCATGAATTTTCGCTGGCGAATCCGCTTGTCTGCTCGGGCGAACTGGCGGTGGCGGTGGGCACCTTTGACGGGGTGCACCTCGGGCACCAGCGCCTGATCCGACGCCTGGTGGCAGGGGCCAGGAAGGAGAGGCTGCCGGCAGCCGTCCTCACCTTCGAACCCCATCCCCTCGAGGTTCTGCGCCCCGGTAACGGCCCCCGGCGGTTGACCCTTCCCGAAGAAAAGGCCGCTATCCTGGCCACCCTGGGGGTAGACCTTCTGCTGGTGATGAGGTTTGACCGGCAGCTGGCCGCGATGAGCCCCGCAGATTTCGCGCGCGAGGTGCTGGAAGGCATGCTGAGGGCGCGCAGGGTGCACGTGGGTTTCAGCTTCTCCTTCGGACGGGAAGGCCTGGGTACTCCCGCCGACCTCCTGAGGTGGGGTGAGGAGCGGGGCGCAAGGGTTGAGGTTTTCCCACCGGTGCGGGTGCGGGGGCGGGTGGTGTCTTCCACGGCCATCCGGGAAGCAGTGATGCAGGGGGCGGTGGCCCGGGCCCGCACGATGCTGGGGCGGCCCTACGGGGTGACGGGCCGGGTGGTGCGCGGTGACGGGCGGGGACGCGGCCTGGGGTACCCGACGGCTAACGTGGAGTGTGATCCCCGGAAAGTGATGCCTGCTCCCGGCGTGTACGCCGTGTGGGTGAATGCTACCTTGCCCGGGGTGGCCAACTTTGGGAGGCGTCCCACCTTCGGGGGGGGAGAGGCGCGGCTAGAAGTGTATTTGCCCGGGATCGACCGGGATCTGTACGGGGAGCCGATTGAGGTAGCCTTCTGGAGACGCCTGCGGGGAGAGCGGTGTTTTCCGGATCCTGCTGCCCTGGCCCGGCAACTGGAGGTTGACAGCCGGCGTGCCCTGGCTGCCCTGCGCGTTTACAGCAGGGGGGTGGTGTGCTACAATCGATCTGGTTGAACCTGCACGCGGCGGTCCGAGACTCCGGCGGCCGGCTGGGTGCAGGGGATGTCCCGGGAAGGAGGAGGCCGTAGTGACCCTGGCGCGAGAAAAGAAGCAATCGATCATATCGGAATACCGCCGGCACGAGAAGGATACGGGGTCGCCGGAAGTGCAGATCGCCCTGCTCACCGAACGTATCTCCGAACTCACCGAGCACCTGAAGGAACACCGCCACGACTACCACAGCCGGCGGGGCCTGCTCAAGATGGTGGGGCACAGGCGCAATCTGCTCAGGTACCTCAAAGAGACCGACATCCAACGATACAGAGCCCTGGTTGAGAGACTCGGCATCCGGGGTTGAAGGAGCGGGCGGGAGGCCCGCCCTTCGTTTGAGGAACCCCAGGGGGTAAACCCCAGGGGAAGGGAGGAATGGTATTGAGCGAAGCTGCCCTTGAGCACATGCCAGCAGCCTGGGAGCCGGAGGGCTTCCGGTGTTTCGAGATGGATTTCGCCGGTCGTCCCCTGCGTATTGAAGTGGGGAAGATGGCCAGGCAGGCAGGCGGCGCCTGCCTGGTGCGTTACGGGGAGACCGCCGTGCTGGTGACCGCCACTGCCTCCCCGGAGCCGCGGGAAGGGGTCGACTTCCTGCCCCTCACTGTGGATTACGAGGAGCGGCTGTACGCGGTAGGCCGCATCCCCGGTAGCTGGCACCGCAGGGAGGGTCGTCCCAGCACGCGGGCCGTCCTGAGCGGGCGGCTGATCGACCGCCCCATCCGGCCCCTGTTCCCGGAGGGCCTTCGTAATGACGTGCAGGTAATTGTCACCGTGCTCTCCGTTGACCACGACCACTCTCCTGAAGTCTGCGGGCTGGTGGGTGCGTCGGCGGCCCTGAGCATCTCGGATATCCCCTGGAACGGCCCGGTGGGGGCATGTGAGGTGGGACTGGTTGACGGCCGGGTGGTGTTGAACCCCAACCAGAGCCAGCATGCAGTTTCGCCGCTGGGCCTGGTGGTGGCGGGTACCGAGGAAGCGGTGATCATGGTGGAGGCGGGCGCCCGCGAAGTTCACGAGGAAGATGTGCTGCGCGCGATCGCCGCCGGCCACGAAGAATGCCGCCGGGTGTGCCGGTTCATCGCCGACCTGGCCCGGGAGGTGGGCAAGCCCAAGCGGGAATTCCCCCTGTTCCTGCCCGATCCCGAACTCGAGCGCAGGGTGAGGGAGTATGCCACCCCCCTTGTCTCAGAGTTGCTCGGGTATGCGGATAAGACCGAGCGGGAGAAGGCGAGCGCGGAACTGCAAGCCCGGGTAGTGGAACATTTTTCCGCCGAGTACCCGGAGGGTGCTGCACTGATCGCGGTGGTGCTCAAGAAGATCCTCAAGGAAGAGATGCGCCGCCAGATCATCGAGCATGGGGTAAGGCCTGACGGGCGCCGCCCGGACGAAATCAGGCCGGTCTGGTGCCAGGTGGGCCTGCTCCCGCGGGTGCATGGCTCCGGGCTGTTCACGCGCGGCCAGACGCAGGTCCTCACCGTGGCTACCCTGGGGGCAGTGGGTGACGTGCAACTCCTGGACGACACCGGTGAGGAAGAGGAAAAGCGCTTCATGCACCATTACAACTTCCCGCCTTATTCCACCGGCGAGACCAGGCCCCTGCGGGGGCCGGGCCGGCGGGAAATCGGGCACGGTGCCCTGGCCGAAAGGGCACTTGAGGCGGTCATCCCCGCCGAGGACGTCTTCCCCTACACATTGCGCTTGGTGTCGGAAGTCCTGGAGTCCAACGGGTCCACCTCCATGGCGTCCGTGTGCGGCAGTACCCTGGCCCTCATGGATGCAGGGGTGCCCATTTCCGCGCCCGTGAGCGGGGTGGCCATGGGCCTGATCAAGGAAGGCGACCGGGTGGTGGTCCTGAGCGATATCCAGGGTATGGAGGATGCCCTGGGAGACATGGACTTCAAGGTGGCCGGCACCACGAAGGGGATAACGGCCCTGCAGATGGACATCAAGATCCCGGGGGTGACCGTTGACATCCTGCGCCGGGCCCTGGAGCAAGCGCGGCGTGGCAGGTTGTACATCCTGGAGCGCATGCTGGAGGTACTGCCCGCGCCGCGTCGTGAACTCAGTCGCTGGGCTCCCCGCATCCTGAGCATCACCATCCACCCCGACCGCATCCGCGACGTCATCGGGCCGGGCGGCAAGACCATCAACCGCATCATCGCGGAGACGGGCACCAAGATCGACGTGGAATCCGACGGGCGCGTTTTCGTGGCGGGCCCCGCCGAGGGTGCCGAGAAGGCCCTGGACATGATCAGGGCCCTTACCGCCGAGCCGGAACTGGGGCAGATCTACCGGGGTAAGGTCACCCGCATTACCAGCTTTGGTGCCTTCGTGGAGATCCTGCCCGGCAAGGAGGGCCTGGTGCACATCTCCGAGCTCTCCGACCGTCGGGTGAACCGGGTGGAGGACGTGGTGAACGTGGGCGACGAGGTGCTGGTGAAGCTCACGGAGATCGACCGCATGGGGCGCATCAACCTCTCCCGCCGGCAGGCCCTGCTGGCTGAGCAGGCCCGGCGCGGGGATGACCAGCTTCGTAATCGGGAACAGCATTCCCCAGCACACCGTCCCGGCCGCGGTCAGGAAAGGCGGTGAGCCCCCGTGGCGCGCGTGCGTCTGGGGGCCCACCTTTCCATCGGGGGAGGCTGGGCCCGGCTGATCGCCGACGCCACCGCCCTGGGTTGTGAAACTGCGCAGGTGTTCTCTCGCAGCCCCCGTGGGGGCAAGGCACGACCCCTGGGGGAAGCGGAAGTCTCTGTCCTGAGGGAAGGGCTGGCCGGGGCGGGGGTCGCCCCCCTCATCGTACATACCCCCTACCTGGTGAACATAGCGGCGCCCGAAGAGAGTAAGTGGGAGTACGCCGTGGAAGTGCTGGCCGAGGATCTGGGGCGGGCCGCCCTCCTGGGTGCCCCCTGGGTGGTGGTGCATATGGGCCACGCGCGGCAACTGCCCCTTGAGGAAGGCCTGCTCCGGTGCGTCCGCGCCCTCGACCTCGCCTTTGAACGGGCCGGTGAGGCCGGAGAAGGGGTTACCCTCCTGCTGGAAAACACGGCGGGAGGGCTGGGGGAGAGCGTGGAGGCCATGGCGTGGGTGATATCCCGGGCCCGCCACGGGGAGCGTCTGGGGGTGTGCCTGGATACCTGCCATGCCTTCGCCGCCGGCTATGACCTCCGCACTCCCACGGGGCAGGAGGCATTTCTGGGCAAAGTACGCCGGTTTATGGGCTCGGATCGGGTGAAGGTGTGGCACTTCAACGACTCGGCAGGTGCCTGCGGGTCTCACCTGGACCGGCACGAGCACGTGGGCGAAGGGCAGATGGGGCGGGACGCATTCGGGCTCCTGCTGGGCCAGCCCGAGGTGGATGGCCGGCCGGTAATCCTGGAAACACCGGTGAAGACCCCCGAAGGCTACCGCCCTGACCTGGCCGTCCTGAGAGAACTGCGCGAGAAAGCGGCGAGGAAGTGGTAGTGGTAGGGAAACCGGCCGGATGCGACTCGGGGGTGTCACCGGGAGGGTTGCAGCTGAGAGTGCGGCGTTTTGAAGTGGTTTCTGCTTACCGGGACAGAGGGGTGACCCTGCCCCGGCGGAGCACTCCGGGGTCGGCCGGGTACGACCTGGCGGCTGCCGAGGACACCGTCATCCCGGCAGGTGGGGTTGGCCTGGTGCCCACCGGCCTGAAGGTGTACCTGCCCCCGGGAGAGTTTTTGGCCGTGTACATACGGTCCGGCGTGGCCGTGGCGCGGGGGCTGAGCCTGGCCAACGGGGTGGCCGTCATCGATGCCGATTACGCGGACAATCCGGCCAACGAAGGTCACATCGTGCTGGCCGTTTACAACCGGAGTCCGGAGCCGGTCACGGTGCACAGGGGAGAACGTATTGCCCAGGGGATTTTCCTCGCCTTCGGCCTGGCCGACGACGACCGACCGGGCCCTCCCCGGCGGGGAGGACTGGGGAGCACGGGCCGGCTGTAGGCCCCGGTGTGGGGATATGGGTTTCGGGATTTGTCGAAGATTGGGGCCAGGTGTCGACAAGTTTCTGCGCACGCGGGCCGGTTCCTCGCTATAATGGGGGTGGCCAGGCGCCCCCCGCCCGGTCCCCACCGCAGGGGGAGGGCCGTTGCCAAGGGAAAATAGCGAAGAAAACCTGCTGCGTGAACTAGAGGAGCTGCGGCAGGAACTGTATCGGGTCACCAATGGTGCCACGACCGGGCTGCATGAAAAGGAGCGGGAGCGTGCAGAAGAGATAAGCACCAGATTGGATCACCTGGTAGTCGAGGTGGTCAAACGTAGAACAGAGAGGAAGGCATGATAACGCTGGGGGACCGGGCGGGGGGTTTTTTAGTTTTCCCCAGAGCATATACGTAAGTCGGGGAATGGTGTGAACTGGTATCTCTTAGCAATGGGGGGCACGGCCCTCCTGGTGCTGCTTTCCCTCATGCGCAGGGTGAAGCTGATCCGCATGGCCCGCCAGCAGGACATGGTGGAGCCCGTGTCTTCCCCGGTGGCGGAGGCGGTGAGGCAACTGGTAGGGGTGGCAGGGGGTGTCTACGTGGCCCTGGTGAGCCTGGCGGCTTTCCTGCGCCTGCCCCCTCAGCAGTCGGTGGAGCTGTTTGGCATAACCTTTGACCCTCTTGCCCTGGCTGCCCTCATCGTCGCCATCGTGCAGCCATTTTTCCTGCCTTCCTCACGGACGGTGCCGTAGCACTTCGCTACCGGCCGAGACACATCCGCCTTCCTTCCCCCGCGGCTGCGCAATACGTGGCCGTCAGTGCGGAATACTACCATACACCCGGGTTCGCCTGAACGAACCCAAACTGGGGGAAGGGGGTATGGACCTTGGCGAAGACGGTGATCGGGGTATTCCGCAATCGCGGCGACGCCGACCGGGCGGTGGAAGAACTCCGCCAGAAGGGCTTCAGCCGCGACATTTCCGTGATCACCAGGGGTGGGCAGCAGGGAGAGGGAGGAGGTACGGTGGCCGAAGGTGTGGTCACCGGCGGTACCCTCGGGGGTCTGGCCGGTCTCCTGGCGGGCGCGGGAGCGCTGGCCATCCCGGGGGTTGGTCCCATCCTGGCAGCCGGACCGATAGCGGGGGCCCTCACCGGGGCAGCCACGGGAGGCCTGGCGGGAGGCTTGATCGACTGGGGTATTCCCGAGGAACGGGGACGCTTCTACGAGCAAAAAGTCCGGGAAGGTAACCTGGTGGCCATGGTGAAGAGTTCCGACCCCAAGGTCAACGAGGCCGCCGACATCATGCGCCGCCACGGAGCCCAGGACGTGGAGACCCACACCGCCCGCAGCTGAGCGGACGCCGGGCGTTGCATCCGGTGCCACCCCCATCCCGCCAGGTGCGCCGGGGGTGCGGTATCTGCGTGATACGGATCCGGGCAGGGGGAAGGGTGCTTCCTTCCCCCACCTTCCCTTTCAGGCGCTATTCCTCGTCGGGCCGGGGACGGGGGGATGCATATGCGGGTGGGGAAGCGGTTGTGAGCCGGGCCAAGAAGGAGTGGAGCATCGAAGCGCGAATACCCCCTGGTAACCCGACGGGGTTGGGAAAGGGGAGTGGTCGTGCATCCCATTGCCTTTCGCATCGGCGGGCTCGAGATCCACACCTGGGGCGTCCTGTTCGCGCTGGGTTTTGGACTGGCCATCCTGGCGGCAGAGATGAACGCACGCAGAGTGGGGTTGCCTTCCTGGCTTTACGTGGAGTCTTCCCTCTACATTGCGGTGGCGGCCATCCTGGGTGCCCGGCTGCTGTACGTGGCCCTGGAATGGGGGCAATATAGCGGTCAGCCCTGGCGGGTGCTGAACACCCGGGAGGGCGGGCTTTCCCTGTACGGGGGTCTGATGGGCGGAGTGCTGGCCGTCTGGCTGTTCACCCGGCTGCGTCGTGTCCCTACCGGTCGGTTTCTGGACGGGGGAGCCCCGGCCGTCGCCCTGGGCACGGCCGTCACCCGGGTGGGGTGCTTCCTGGAAGGGTGCTGCTGGGGCATCCTCACCGGGGGGGACTGGGGGTTTCTCACCCGTTTTGCGCCCGGCCTGCGCCATCCTGCCCAGTTGTACGAGATGGTGCTCGACCTGGTTCTTTTTGCCGGCCTGTGGTATCTGGCTCCCCGCCTGGTTCTTCTCCCCGGCCAGCTGTTCTTGTTTTACGTGGCCGGGTACTCGGCCATCCGTTTCGGCGTCGAGTTCTGGCGAGATGTCCCCCACCTGTGGGGGTGGGTTACCGTCACCCAGCCGGCTGCCCTGGTCACGGTGCTGGCGAGCCTGGGGCTGGCCTGGTACCGCTGGCACCGGGCGCGGAACGTCACGCGCGGCAAGGGAGTCACATAGCCTGTAGTGAGTATATCCGCCACCAGCAGGGGATGAGGGCGGTGCAGGGAGTACAAGTGGCGGTAGTGGGAGGAGACCGCCGGGAAGCGGAGGCGGCCCGGTTTCTGGCCATGCGGGGCGCCCGGGTGCGGGTGTGGGGACAGCCCGCGGCACGCCTGGGAGAGGGCGTGCAGGTGGCGGCCCGCGCGGAGGAAGCGCTGGCGGCGGCACGGGTGGTAGTGGGGCCCGTGCGGGGAACGGATGGCGCCGGGCGCATATGGTCGGAGGCCGGCCCGCTGGAACTGGGCGAGAAGGCCTGGGGGGCCCTCGATGCGGGAACCCTCTTCCTGATCGGGGTGGGTGACGCCATCCTGCGGGACGGGGTCGCCGCCCGCGGCGCCCGCCTGGTGGAGTACCGGGAGCGCGACGACTTTGCTATCTGGAACTCGGTGCCCACTGCGGAAGGGGCGGTGTTCATGGCCCTGAAAGAGATGGATGTCACATTGCACGGGTCGTCCTGTCTGGTGCTGGGCCTGGGGCGGACGGGGCTCACCCTCGCGCGCCTGCTACGGGCCATGGGGGCTACGGTGACGGTGGTGGCTCGCCGTTCTGCCTGCCTGGCCCGCGCCGAGGAGATGGGGTGTCGGGGGGCGGCGCTGGACGGCCTGGAGGAAGCGGTTGCCGGAGCCGACGTCATCTTCAACACCATCCCTGCCCCTGTACTCCACGCCGGCGTGCTGCGCCGGGTGCCGGCGGGATGCATCATCATCGATTTGGCCTCCGCTCCCGGGGGCACGGACTTCGCTTTTGCGGCCGCACGCGGCCTGCGGGCCAGCCTGGCCCCCGGCTTGCCTGCGACCAAGGCTCCGGTCACCGCGGGTCGCATTCTGGGTCGGGTGGTGGAGCAAATCTGGCGGGAAATGCAGACTGGGGGGTGATAATGTGCCGCTGGCTGGTAGGCGGGTGGGGTTCGGGATCACGGGTTCCCTGTGTAACCTGCACCGGGTCTGGCCCCAAATGGAAAAGCTGGTGATGGCGGGGGCAGAGGTTGTCCCTGTGGTTTCCCAGGTGGTACAGAGTACCGATACCCGGTTTGGAACGGCTGCCCAGGTGCTGGCCCGCATACGGGACATTACGGGCCGGGAACCCATCCGGAGCATCGCGGAAGCGGAGACGCTGGGCCCCGTGCAGCCGGTGGACATCATGGTGGTGGCCCCCTGCACGGGTAACACCATGGCCCGTATCGCCAACGCCATCACCGACGGACCGGTGACCATGGCGGTGAAGGCCACACTGCGCAACGGCCGGCCCGTGCTGCTGGCCATCAGTTCCAACGATGCCCTGGGGCTCAACGCCCGCAACCTGGGCACGTTACTGGCGGCGCGCAACGTCTTTTTCGTCCCTTTTGGCCAGGACGATCCCCGGGGCAAACCCACCTCGCTGGATGCTGACCTGGAGCTGCTGGTGCCTGCCATCGAGGAGGCCCTGCAGGGCAGACAGATCCAGCCCCTCCTGGTGAGCCGGCATGCCGGTGGACCCCCGCCGGCGGGGCGGTAACCGGTGGAGAGCCCGGGGGTGCCGGGGACGGCGCTGGCGTCCCGCCCGGGGGGTTGAATGCGGACCGAACGTTAATCGAAGGGGGAGTACGGCAAGTTGGGCTGGCGCGTCGGGGTGCTGGGAGCGACTGGTGCGGTAGGGCGCGAAGTGGTGCGTCTCCTTGAGGAGCGTTGTTTTGCCGTGGACATGCTGCGGCTATGGGCCAGTCACCGCTCGGCCGGGGAGTACCTGGTGTTTCGGGGTGAGAAGGTGGAGGTGGAGGACCTGGCCACCTCCCCGGTCGGGGGAGTGGACTTCCTCTTCTCAGCCGTGGGGGATCAGGTTGCCCGGGAAATGGTGCCGGCCGCCCAGCGGGCGGGGGCGGTGGTGATCGACAAGTCGGCTGCCTTCCGTCTCGACCCGGGGGTCCCCCTGGTGGTTCCCGAGGTGAACCCCGGGGACCTGCAGGGCCACCGGGGCATAGTGGCCAGCCCCAACTGTTCCACCATCCAGCTGGTCGTGGCCCTGGCACCCCTAGCCAGGGAAGCGGGGCTGGAGAAAGTAGTGGTGAGCACTTACCAGTCGGTATCCGGCACCGGCAGGGAGGCGATGGAGGAACTGCGGGAGCAATCCCGGGTGGTGCTGGAGGGGGGTACGCCCCGGCCTCGGGTCTATCCTCACCCCATTGCTTTCAACCTGTTTCCCCACATCGACTTCTTCGACGAGACCGGTTACTGCCGCGAGGAAATGAAGCTGGTGCAGGAGACCAGGAAGATCCTGCACCTGCCCGGCCTGGCCATCACTGCTACAGTGGCGCGTGTTCCCGTGATGGTGGGCCACGCGGAAGCGGTGTGGGTGCGCACGCGCCGCCCCCTTTCCCCGGGGCGGGTGCGGGAAATACTGGCGGCGGCTCCGGGGGTGGTGGTGAGGGATGAGCCCGCCCGCTGCGTGTACCCCACGCCCCGCGAGGCGGCCGGGCAGGACGGCGTGCTGGTAGGCCGCATCCGGGCTGACCTGGACGACGAATACGGCATATGGATGTGGGTGGTGGCTGACAACCTGCGCAAGGGCGCGGCCACCAACGCCGTGCAGATCGCGGAACTGCTGGCGGGGTCGGGGTCGGGCACCCCCTGAGTTTACGCTGGCGGAGGGGGCAGTGGTGCGCATCCTGGTTCAGAAGTTCGGAGGGACATCGGTGGCCACACCGGCCGGGCGAGAACGGGTGTGCGAGCACGTGAGGCGGGCCGTGGAGGCGGGGTTCAGCCCCTGTGTGGTGGTTTCGGCCATGGGGCGTTACCCGGAACCCTATGCCACGGATTCCCTCATCCACCTGGCCATGGCTGCCGGCGGGCGCGTTTCCCCTCGCGAGCTGGACCTCATCATGTCCTGCGGGGAGACCATTGCCACCGTGGTAGTGAGTAGCTGCCTGGTGGCCCGTGGCATCGACGCCTGTGCCCTGACCGGGGGGCAGGCCGGCATCATCACCGACGGGGGGTTCGGGCAGGCGGAGGTAGTGCGGGTGGAGCCGGTGCGCATCCTGCGCTGCCTGGGCGAGCGGCGGGTTCCCGTGGTAGCCGGATTCCAGGGGGTAACGGAGTCAGGAGAAATCACCACCCTGGGACGGGGAGGCTCCGACACCACCGCTGCCGTGCTGGGGGCGGCCCTGCAGGCGGAGGCGGTGGAGATATACACTGACGTGGATGGCGTCAAGACCGCCGACCCGCGGCTGGTACCGGCGGCGCGCACGCTGGGGGTGGTCACCTACGACGAGGTGGCCCAGATGGCCCACGAAGGTGCCCGGGTGGTGCATCCCCGGGCGGTGGAGATTGCCATGCGGGCCGGGGTGCCCATGCGCATTCGGGACACCTTTTCCGATTCTCCGGGCACCCTGGTCACCTTCACCTTTGCCCGGCAGGGCTGGTCTCAGGTGAGGGACGGCCGGGTGGTCACCGCCGTCACCCATATCCCGGGGGTGGCGCGCATCCGCATTCTTAACCCGCCCTCGGGGCCCGGGGGATCCGTGCAGGTGTTCCGGTCTCTGGCCCGCGAGGGTATCAGCGTGGACATGATCCAGGTGGGCCCGGGCCACTGTGCTTTCATCGTGGGAGAAGAAGTGGCGGAGCGGGCAGCGCGCACCTTGAGAGAACAGGGGATGGAGGTCGAGATAAGGGAGGGGTGTGCCAAGGTTTCGGTGGTGGGGTCGCGCATGCGCGGCTTGCCGGGGGTGATGGCCAACGTGGCGGAAGCGCTGCACCGGGCAGGGGTGGAGATCCTGCAGACGGCGGATTCCCACGTGACCATATCGTGCCTGGTGCGGCAGGAGGACCTGGAGAAGGCCGTGCGCGCCCTGCACCACCAGTTCGGGCTGGATGCCTAGCCCGCAGGAGGTGCACTTCTCATGAGCGAGCCGGTTTTCGGGCGGGTGGTCACCGCCATGGTGACACCTTTCACCCGCCACTGGGAGCTGGATGCTCCCCGGGCGGCGGAGCTGGCGCGCCGCCTGGTGGACATGGGGTCTGACGGCCTGGTGGTGACGGGTACCACCGGGGAATCACCGGTGCTGGCCACGGACGAGAAGCTGAAGCTCTGGGAGACGGTACTGGAGGCGGTGGGGGACCGGGTGCCGGTGGTGGCGGGGACCGGGACCAACTGCACGCGGGATTCCATGCGCCTCACCCGCCTGGCGGAGAAGGCCGGGGTAAAGGGAGTCATGCTGGTCACCCCGTACTACAACAAGCCCCCGGCCGAGGGGCTGTACCGCCACTTCCGGGCGGTGGCGGAATCCACCTCCCTGCCCATCATCCTGTACAACGTGCCCGGGCGGACCGGCGTGAACATGGGTCCGGCCACCGTGGCCCGGCTGGCCCAGATCCCCAACATCGTGGCCCTCAAGGAGGCCTCGGGCAACCTGGATCAGGTCACGGAGATCCTGCGCCTGGTGCCACCCGGTTTTGCCGTGTATAGCGGGGACGACTCCCTCACCCTGCCCATCCTGGCTGTGGGGGGAGTGGGGGTGGTGAGCGTGGCTTCCCACCTGGTGGCAGGCGAGATCGGCCGTATGATCAGCGCCTGGCGGGAAGGAAGGGTGGAGGAGGCGGCGGAGGTTCACCGACGGCTCTACCCGCTCTGCCGGGCCATGTTCCTGACCACCAATCCCGTGCCCGTGAAGGCAGCCATGAGGCTGGTGGGGTTTAATGTGGGACCGGTGCGGCCGCCGCTTTGCGAACTGAGCCCCCAGGAAGAGGCCAGCCTTTCAGGAGTGCTGCGGGAATTGGGGCTGCTTGCGTGACGGAGGCTGGCCAGATATAATACGGGTTGGAGATTTGACGGTTCCGGTTCGGCGCGGCCGGACCGTTTTTGTGGGATTTGGGAAATCTCGACCGGGCGAGACCTGGCGCACGGTGGGGCCCATGGCGGGGTTTTGTGGCTATTTAAAGGGGCACCTGGAGGTGGTATTTTTTCATGGTGAGGAAATCAGCCCGCCCCACCCTGCGCATCATCCCCCTGGGAGGCCTGGGGGAAATCGGAAAGAACATGACCGTGGTCGAGTGCGGTGATGACCTCCTGGTCATCGACTGCGGGCTGGCCTTTCCCGAAGAAGAGATGCTGGGGGTGGACATCGTCATCCCCGACATCTCTTACCTGCAGCAAAACATGGACCGGGTGCGCGCGGTGGTACTCACCCACGGTCACGAGGACCACGTGGGTGCCATCCCCTACCTTCTTCCCCACCTTCCCGTTCCGTTCTACGGTACCCCTCTCACCCTGGGGCTGGTGCGGGGCAAGCTGGTGGAGACTGGGGCGGCCGATCAGTTCGACGGGCGGGCCCTGCAGGCGGGTGAGAAGGCCGAGATAGGTTGCTTCCAGGTGGAGTTCTTCCGGGTCACCCACTCGGTCCCCGACGCGGTGGGGTTGGCAATCCGTACCCCTGCCGGTCTGGTGGTGCACACCAGCGACTTCAAGTTCGACCAGACTCCTGTGGACGGCCGGGTTTCCGACATCGGACGACTGGGGGAATTGGGCCAGGAGGGCGTGCTGGTCCTCCTGAGCGACTCCACGGGAGCGGAACGCCCCGGCTTCACGCCGTCCGAGAAGTCCGTGGGCAAGACCCTACAGGAGGTTTTCCGATCGACCAGGTCCCGGGTGCTGGTGGCCTCCTTTGCCACCCACCTGCACCGCATCCAGCAGGTGATCACCGCCTCCTACCAGCAGGGTCGGTACGTGGGCGTCATCGGACGGAGCATGGAGGATACCGTCCAGGTGGCCATGACCCTGGGGTACCTGGACGTACCCGAGGGGATGATGCTGGACATCGAGGAACTGGAGGGTCTGCCTCCCGACAAGGTGACCATCCTCACCACCGGCAGCCAGGGCGAGCCCATGTCCGCCCTCACCCGCATGGCGGTGGGCGAGCACAAGCGGGTGAACATCAATCCCGGCGACACGGTGGTTATTGCCGCTTCGCCCGTTCCCGGCAACGAGAAGATGGTGGCACGTACCATCGACAACCTGTACCGCCGGGGAGCGCGGGTGATATACGGGCCGGATGCCGGCGTGCACGTTTCCGGGCACGGCAGCCAGGAGGAGTTGAAGCTCATGCTCAACCTGCTGCGGCCCCGCTTCTTCGTGCCCGTGCACGGCGAGTACCGGCACCTGGTCCACCACGCTGCCCTGGCCGAGGCAGTGGGCATCCCCCGCCGCAACATCCTGGTGGGGGACAACGGGTCCGTCTTCGAGTTCAGCAAGGACGTGGCGGCCATTACCGGGCGGGTGGACGCCGGTATCCTGATGGTGGACGGCCTGGGTGTGGGTGATGTGGGCAGCGTGGTGCTCCGGGATCGCCGGCAACTGGCGGAGGACGGCATCGTGGTGGTGGTGATCGCCGTGGACCAGGAGACCGGCGAACTGGCTTCCGGACCCGAGGTGGTCACCCGCGGCTTCGTGTACGTGCGGGAATCCGAGGCCCTGCTGGAGCAGGTGCGGGCCACCGTGCGCGAGGCGCTGGCGCGGCGGAACAACCACCGTCCCGACTGGCCCCAGCTTAAGAATGTCATCCGCGAGACCCTGTCGCGCGAACTCTTCGAGCGCACCGGACGCAGGCCCATGATCCTCCCCATAGTCATGGAAGTCTGACCGCGGGGCGGAGTTGCCCGCGTGGTTCCTGGAGGAGGAGCGGTGGTTGCTGAATCCTTCCCCGGGAGGAGGGCAGAGCTTGCTGGTAGTGGATCGGTTCGAGGGAGAATGGGTGGTGCTGGAATGGAAAGGACGGACGTTTTCCGTGCCGCGGGGTCTGCTGCCGGAGGGGGCCAGGGAAGGGGATTGCCTGCGCTGGCACCTGGAGGTTGACGGGGAAGCAACTGCCGCGCGGCGCCGGCAAGTGAGGAACCTCCTCGATCAACTCGAGCGCTGATGCCATCTGGGTGGCGCTGCAGGGCTGGTTTCTGTGAAGCGGGCGTCCTCGGGTACGTTGGTACGGGCGATACGGGTGGCGCGGGTGTGCCTGCTGGCACTGCTGGTTCTGGGCCTGGTGCTGGGGGCGGCTGGCTGCCTGCCAGGCTCCGGCCAGGTTGCCGGGCCGGCGCTGATGGGCCCGGGGGCGGGGCAGGCCGGGCGGGAACCTGGGCAGGGCTGGCAACCCGGGCAGGCAGCCGTCCACTTCCTGGATGTGGGGCAGGGAGACAGCATCCTGGTCCAGTTTCCCTCGGGATTTACCATGCTCATCGACGGCGGCAGTCGGGAAGCCGGGCCGGGCGTGGTGGAGTACATGCGGTCGCAGGGGATCAGGCGCCTTGATGCGCTGGTGGTGACCCACGGTCACGAGGATCACGTGGGCGGTTTGCCTGCTGTGATCAGTTCTTTTCCGGTGGGGCGGGCGTACCTTTACCCCGGGGAGCACACCACTGCGGCGTACGAGTCCCTCTTGCGGGCGCTGGTCCGGGAGAAGGTGCCGGTCACCAGGGCGAAGGCCGGCACGGTCATCCGGCAGGAAGGGGGCCAGGAGGGGCAGCCCGCCGGGGTGAGCGGGAAGGGGCCGGCCACCCGGGCGGTGGTGCTGGGCCCGCTTAAGGAGTACGACGAACAAAACGATTGCTCCCTGGTGGTGAGGCTCGGGGTGGGGCGGGTGGTGTTTCTCTTCACGGGGGATGCCAGCGGGGTGGTGGAGGCGGACATGATGGCGGCGGGTGCAGAGGTGGACGCCGACGTCCTCAAGGTGGGGCATCATGGCAGTGCTACCTCGACCAGCGCCGCGTTCCTGCGGGCTGTGTCGCCCCGCTGGGCGGTGATCAGCGTGGGGAAGGACAATCCGTTCGGCCATCCCGCCTCGTCGGTACTGCGCCGGTTATCCCGGGCCGGCGCCACCGTGTACCGAACAGACCGAAGCGGCACCGTGGTCTTTTTCACTGACGGTCGGGAGGTGTGGATAAGAACCGAGCGCAACGGCGAATGATTTCACCGGGGCTAAGTTGGGGGACGGGAGCCGGGTCGCTGCTGGGGACCGGTGGTCTTATGCAAGCACTTGATAACACAAGCACAAGGCAAATGCAAGAAATGAGCAACCACCTGGCAAGCAGGAGTGGGAGGGGCAGTGTCGAATACTTAGTGCGGGCGAACGGGGCCTCCGCGCGGAGGCGGTCGCCTTGTATTGGGGAGGGATTGTGAATCCGTTCACGAGAGAAGGGGGGAGGTGAAGCAGGCTTAAGGGGCGGCACCTCGCGCAGCTGGTAACTGTCTCATTCGGGCCGTGGCAATGCCCGGCCCCGCAGGGAGGGGTAAGCATGAAGATCACCGAGGACTGGTGGTCGGTAATCATCGGCTTCGTACTCATCTTCGCGGCCACCGTCGGCTTCAAGGTACCCTGGAAGATCTTCACGTACGGGGGGTGATGGCAAGTGTCGAGTAAGCCTGCTCCGGCGGCGCAGCCGGCCCAGTCTTCCAAGACCGCGGGTCTCATCGTGGGCCTGGTAATCATCATTGTGCTGGCCCTTCTCACGAACTACCTTTCCAACCACCCCAAGGTGCACAAGGCCCTTGAGTTCCCGCTCTGGGCCGCCGCACTGGGCCTGGTGGTCAACATCATCCTGACGGCTACCGGCACCAGGCAGTTCATCATGCCGGCGGTCCGGACAGAGTTGTTCCTGAAGATCGGTCTCGTGCTCCTGGGTTGCAGCGTGAACATCAAGCAGATCGGCGTCGTAGGTGGCAAGGGCATAGTGCAGGCCCTCATCATGGTCACCTGCGTGTTCTTCTTCACGTATTGGCTGGGGGGTGTGTTCAGACTGCCCGATAAGATGCGGGCAGTGATGGCCACGGCCATCTCCATCTGCGGCGTGTCGGCGGCCATCGCCGCGGCCGGGTCGGTGCTGGCGGGCAAGGAAGAACTCACGTACATCACCGCCCTTGTCATCTTCACCGCCCTGCCGCTCATGGTCCTCATGCCTTACCTGGCCCACGTGTGGAACCTGCCCACGCAAGTGGCGGGCGCGTGGTTCGGGGGCAACATCGACACCACCGCCGCGGTGGTGGGGGCGGGCGCCATCCACAGCGAAGCGGCCATGAAGGTGGCCTCCATCGTGAAGATGTCCCAGAACGCCCTCATCGGCGTGGTGGCGTTCATCCTGGCCCTCTACTTCACCACCGTGGTGGAGCGGAAGAACGGGGGCACCGGCGAGCGGCCCAGCGCCCGGGTGATCTGGGATCGCTTCCCCAAGTTCGTGATCGGCTTCGTTGTCGCGTCCGTCATCGTGAGCCTGGGCTGGCTGAGCAAAGACGTGGTCAAGGTGGTCAACGACTTGAGGAGCTGGCTGTTCACCCTGGCCTTCGTGTGCATCGGCCTGGAACTCTCCTTCGCCGAGTTCAAGCGGCTGGGATTCGGACCTACGGTGGTATACGTCATCGCCACCATCTTCAACACCGTGCTGGCACTGGGCGTGGCCTACCTGGTGTTCGGTGGCATCCTCTTCCCGGCGGGCTAGTGCTGGCTCGGGTATAGCAAGGCAGGTTGCTGTCGCAAGAGGCGAAGCAAAACCGGCGAGGCGGTGGGCGCGCGGGGTGCCTCGAGCGCCCACCGCGCCGTAGAAAGGAAAGTGAGCCGCAGTGTATCTGGTTAACGTGAATGTGGAGAAGTGCATCGGATGCGGTGAGTGCGTGGAATGCTGCCCCGCCTTGATCCTCGTTCTGAATGATGGTAAAGTCGAGGTGACCGGAAACCCGGATGACTGCCTGGGTTGCCGTTCCTGCGAGGCGGTTTGCGAGCAGGCCGCCATCGTGGTGCAGGAACTTTGATTCCAGCCCGGGCGGCGCGGCCGGGCTTCGGGCGCAGTAAGCAAACGGAGGTGTGAGGAGTGCCGGAGATCCAGTACGGCGAGAAGAAGATCGAGGTGGACGAGGACGGGTTCATCCAGGATCCAGATCTCTGGAACGAGGACCTGGCCAAGTTCCTGGCCCAGATGGAAGGAATCGAGAGCATGACGGAGGACCACTGGAAGGTGGTCAACTTCCTCCGCAACTATTACCTGGAGTTCGGAATCGCCCCCATGATCCGCAAGCTGTGCAAGGAGACGGGGTTCACGCTCAAGTACATCTACGAGCTGTTCCCCAGCGGACCGGCCAAAGGAGCCTGCAAGATTGCTGGTCTGCCCAAGCCCACCGGCTGCGTGTGACCGTCGGCGAGTAGAAGCCGCTGCGCCCCTGCGGCCCCGGCGGACGCGGGGGGCGGCGGCTACTTTACAGAGAGTGCCAGCCCTGGAGGTAGACTTGAGTGGAAGAGCGACTGCTTTCCATCGTTGAGAACGAGGTCCAGATCGCGGCGTTGACCATTTTCGCGGGGCTTTACGCTCTGAAGTTACGGTGGTTGCTGTCCCGGCCCTCGGTGCGGGATCTGGCACAGCCCAAGGGGAGTGCGGGGTACGGCGTGGCCGCTGCCTTTTCCGTCATGTTCCGCCCCTGGGCCATGCCCAGTACCCGGCAACACTGGGTACGCTGGCTCGAGTTCAGCCTGCTTCACGTGGGCATCGGGACGGCCATCCTCTACAGCTTCTTGATCCCGTACGTCGAGGGGATCCTGGAGTGGCCAGGTACCCGGGTGGCGGCTGTGGCAGTGGCGGTTGGCTTTGGGGCCGGCGTGGTCCGCCTGGTCAGGCGGGTGGCCAGTCCGGACATACGCGTGATAAGTTCCCCGGACGACTACTTCTCGCTCGCCGTGGTGGACATCTTCCTGCTGCTGGGGGTGTTCGCGCTCTGCGACCTGTACTGGGGGCGGCTGCTGTTCTTCGCCCTGACTGCCCTGCTCCTGGTATACGTGCCCACCAGCAAGATTTCTCACTACCTGTACTGGCCCTTTGCCCGCGTCTTTTACGGGGCTCACTTCGGTCGCCGGGCCGTGGTGCAGTAGCGGGGGGGATGGCACTTGAGTGAGGCCAAACTAGCCGGCGGAGCGAGTAGAGAAGACACCGGGGGCGCGGGGCTCGACCTGGCCCGGGCCCGGGAGTTGTTCGATAAGAAGCTGACTCGCCAGTTGGTCACCTACTTCCACGCCTGCGCTCACTGCGGGCTCTGCAATGATACCTGCCATTACTACGTTGCCACGGGGGACCCGCGTATGGTCCCCGCTTACAAAGCGGATCGCTTTCGCAGGGTGTACAAGCGGTACCACGACTGGCTCGGCCGCCTGGTTCCCCGCTGGGTGGGGGCCGAGGAACTGACCGAGGCGGCACTGCGTGACCTGCTGGACAATGCCTTCGGAGCGTGCACCATGTGCCGGCGCTGCACGGTCAACTGTCCCATGGGCGTGGACATGGGACTCATGATGCGCACGGCCCGCGGGATACTGGATGCCCTGGGACTTACCCCCCGGGGGCTCAAGGCGACCGTGGATATCCACCTGCGAACCCGCAACAACATGGGCATCAACGAAGAGGAATTCGTCGACACCATCGAGTGGTTGGAAGAACAGTTGCAGGACGAGGTGGGGGATTCCCGGGCTCGCATACCCCTGAACAGGAAGGGGGCCCGCGTGCTTTACACGCTGAACCCCAGGGAACCGAAGTACTTCCCGCTCACCATCCTGGCGGCGGCCAAGATCATGTATGCCGCGGGCGAGGATTGGACTCTCAGCACGAACTACTGGGACGTGACCAATTACGCCCTTTTCTCCGGGAATGACGCTGCGGCCCGTACCATAGCGGGCTGGCTGCGCGACGAGGCGGTTCGCCTGGGCGTGCAGGAAGTGGTGATGGCCGAGTGCGGGCATGGATACCGGTCTTTTCGCTGGGAGGGGCCGAACTGGCTGGGGCAGAGGTACCCATTCCGGGTGCGGGGGTTCGTGGAGGTCATGGCCGATTACATCAGGAGCGGTCGCATACGCCTCAACCCGGCTGCTAACGACAAGCCCGTTACCTACCATGATCCCTGCAACCAGGCCCGCAGCGGAGGGATAATCCAGGAACCGCGTTTCATCTTGCGTCACGCCGTGATGGACTTCCGGGAGATGAACCCCCACGGAGCCCAGAATTTCTGCTGCGGCGGCGGCGGAGGCATGCTTTCTATGACCGAGTTTGCCGAACGCCGCGTCCGGGCGGGCAAGGTGAAGGCCGACCAGATCCGCGCTACCGGTGCGGAAGTGGTGGCGACCTCGTGCCACAACTGCCTGGACCAGATCACGGAACTGAATAAGCACTACAAGCTGGGAGTCAAGATATGCAACCTGTGCGAGGTGGTGGCCAACGCCCTGGTACCGGGTTAGGGGTCGGAAGCAGGACCTGCGGCGGCGCTTGCTGCAGCATGGAGGGGTCCGGGGTGCATTCTAGGCGGATCGTGATTATAGGAGGAGTGGCGGCGGGACCCAAGGCGGCGGCCCGTGCCCGCCGGGTTGATCCGCAGGCCGAGATCGTCCTCCTGGAGAAGGGAACCCTGATATCGTACGGCACTTGCGGCCTGCCCTTGTACCTGGCCGGCCTGGTGGAATCCCTGGCCCAACTGCGCTCCACCCCTGCCGGGGTGTTGCGGGACGAGGATTTCTTCTGGCAGGAGAAGCGTGTGCGCGTTCTCACCGGGACGGAGGCGGAGGCAATTGATCCCGACCGCCGGCTGGTGCAGGCCCGTTCCGGCACCGAGCGCTTCACCATCGCATATGACAGCCTGATCATCGCCACCGGTGCTATTCCGGTGGTACCGCCCATCGCGGGGCTGGATGAGGAGGGCGTGTTCCGCCTGCACCGGCCCGAGGAAGCAGAGGCCCTGCGGCGTGCTCTGGCGCCCCGCCGGCGGGCGGTGGTGGTGGGAGGAGGCCTGGTGGGGCTGGAGGTGGCCGATGCGCTGGCTGCCCGGCGCATGCAGGTGACGGTGTGCGAGGCGAAGGAGCACCTGCTGCCGGGCCTGCTGGATGCCGACCTGGCGCGCCTGCTGGAATCCCACCTGACCCGTCAGGGCATGACGGTGGTAACGGGGCAGCCCGTGACCGCCATCTGCCGCAGGAACGGGCTCCTGCACGTGGAAGCCCGGGACTGGAAGGGGGAGGCTGACCTGGTGGTGGTGGCCTGCGGGCTGAAGCCCGAGGTGAGCCTGGCCGTTCAGGCGGGCCTGAAACTCGGTCCCACCGGGGCTATCGCCGTCGACGAACGGCAGGCCACCAGCATCCCCAACATCTTCGCCGCCGGCGACTGCTGCGAGACCACCCACCTGGTTTCAGGGCACAAGACGTGGCTGCCGTTGGCCTCCACCGCCAACAAGCAGGGGAGGGTGGCCGGCACCAATGCCGCCGGGGGCGAGGAGCGCTTCCCCGGCGTGGTGGGTACCGCGGTCCTGCAGGTGGCGGAGTACAACGTGGCCCGCACCGGCCTGGGTGAGGAAGAGGCGCGACAAATGGGGTACGAGGTGGTGACCGCCCTGGTTACGGGGATGGATGCCACCCACTACTACCCCATGCACGCTCCCCTGTCCCTCAAGGTGGTGGCTGACGCCTGTAGCGGCCGGCTGCTGGGTGCTCAGGCCGCGGGCCCCGGTGAGGCGGTCAAACGCATCGATGTCCTGGCCACCGCCCTGGCCTGCGGGGCTACTCTGGAGCAGGCTGCCTGCCTGGATTTGGGGTACGCCCCACCATTTGCCACCGCCCTGGACATCTGCTTGCAGACCCTGAACCAGGTGCGCAACCGGCGGGACGGGCTGGCGCGCCCCATGAGCGCCTGCGAGTTGAAGGTGCGCCTGGAAGGACCCCAACCACCCCTGCTGGTGGACGTCCGTACCACCGAAGAGTACGAAGAGCGTCGGTTGCCGTATCCTGCCCTGGCCATCCCTCTGGGCCAGTTGCGTGACCGCCTGGACGAGATACGCGCGGCCATGGTGCCCGGTCAGGAAATCGTGGCCGTATGTGAAATGGGCGTCAGGGGTTTTCAAGCCCAGCGCCTGCTGGACGCCGCCGGGCTGGGTCCCGCCCGCTACCTGGAGGGGGGAATATGGGCCTGGCCTTACGGCCTGCAGAGCTGATACGGCGGCCCTGGTCCGCGGAGGGGGAAGGAGGGGGTCGGGCCGGCGGCGAAACCACTACCCGGACGTCATTATCTGCTGGGCGAGGGGTGGACCATGACCGATCGCGGGCGGGCAGGTGGCTCCAGGCCGGGCGGGGAAGGGGCCGGCGGTTCGCTATCGGGGCTCAGCCCCGAGCAACGGGCGGTGGTGGACTATGCGGTTGCGTATTACCGCCTCCACGGGCACACCCCCAATCTGCGCACGCTGGTGAACGAGTTGGGACTGGACAAGAAGCGCGTCTACCTCCTTTTTCCGGGCAATCCCATCCGGCGGATATGCCAGATCACCGGCCTACCCATGCCCCCGGAGTGTTGAAATACCCCGATCACGTGGGGGAAGTCTCGCGATCTTCTTATCCGATGGGTCTGTACCGCGTGGCCGCTGCCCAGAACAGGTCGCCCTTCGGACCGGAGGATCCCGAAGTTATCCTTCCTCTTCCGGCCGGCATGGGACAGCGGCTGGCGCACAACCCTGAGAGTTGGCCCTGGTCCGTATACCTGAGAGTTCTGCCTCCGGCGGGAGGGTGGATGTCCGCCGACCTGCTGGATGCCCTGGCCGGCTTGGTTGACCGCCGGGGTATGGGCCTCCTGCACCTGGCCTGCGGGGGAAGCTGGGAGATTTACACCACGCCCGTGGAGGCACTGGCCCTGGTGCAGGATTTGAACGCCCTCGGGCTGGACGTGGGTTCCACGGGGGATGACCTGCGTTGCCTGGTGGCGTGTGCGGGTCCGGGCAGGTGTGACGAGGCCCTGGTGGATGCTCCCGCCATCGCCACCTACCTGGGGAGGCGTTTTTTGGACGAGCAGCAGTATCCCGCTCTACCGCGCAAGTGCAAGCCCGGGGTGGCGGGATGCCCCCGCGACTGCGTGCGCGCAGCCCACCGCGATCTGGCCTTCATCGGGATCGATCATCCCAGCGGTGGGAAGGGCGTGGTCATGATGGTGGGGGGCAAGTACGGGGAGCTATCGGGCGGGGGTCCCCGTCCCGCGCAGGTGCTGGTGCCTTTTATCCCCCTCCCGGGAGATGATTACCGGGCGGTGGGTGACATCTGTGAGCGGTTCCTGGACGTGTGGTGCCGTCTGGCCCGCAACCGGGAGAGAGTGGGGGACTTCGTGGCACGCCTGGGGGCGGAGCGGATTCGGGTCGAGATGGGCTGTCCGCCCGGTGATGGCGTTGGCTGAGGCGGGTCTGGAACAGGTCTTGCCGGCCGGGATCGTCGCTGACTTCCGCGACCAGCTTCCCCCCTTCATACGGGAGTATTACGGGAAATGGGTGGGTCACGATTACCCGGCGCCGGGGGTGATCCGTCACGTAGCCGCCGACGGCACCGAGTGCTGGACGCTGCGCCTGTACCTGCCTCCCGGAGGCATGCTGTCCTCTTCCACTCTCCGCCTGCTGGCGCGCTGGATAAGGGAGTATGCCCGCGTGGGCAGGCGCACCAGCCGCCAGGCGTTCGAACTGGTGGGGGTGGATCCCTCACGCCTGACCGATCTTGTGGAGGAAGTCCGGCGGGCCGGGTTCTTGCCGGGCGGGACGGGGGCGGCCCTGAAGCAGGTGAAGGCGTGCGTGGGATACCTGCACTGTCAGAACGCCCTGGTTGACTCTCCCGGCTTGGCCAGGGTGCTGGGCGATGCCCTGCTGCAGGTGGCTCGCGACGGGTTGCCGGCGGGCCTGCGGGTTTCCGTGGCCGGGTGCCCCAACGATTGCGGGGGCGCCCAGGGAGCGGACCTGGGTCTGGTGGGATGGTTCCGCGGTGGACCCCGGGTGTGCCTTTATGCCGGGGGTAGGGCAGGAGCTGAGCCTCGGCTGGGCCAGGACCTGGAGTTCCTCCCCGTGTGTCCCCCCGAGTACGGCCAGGTGGTGGCGCGGGTGGTTGAGCTGGTGGAGCGGTGGCGGGGCGCGGCCAGGCAGGGGGAGAGGCTGGGGGAGTGGCTGGCACGCACGCAAGGCTTCCCCGGCCGGGTGGACCGGCGGGCGGAAAGGGGAGAAATGTGATGGCGCCCGGGCCCAGGGGGCTGGTGCTGGCGGCACCACGGGGGCGGTCGGGCAAGACCACCGTAGCCATGGGGCTATGTGCGGCCTGGGCCCGGAGGGGCCTGCGGGTGCAACCCTTCAAGAAGGGTCCCGATTTCATCGACCCGGGTTGGCTGACCCTCGCCGCCGGGCGGCCCTGCCGGAACCTGGACCTTTTCATGCTGGGCGAGGATGTTACCCGCCGGAGTTTCTTCTGGGCCAGCCGTGATGCCGACCTGGTCCTGGTGGAGGGAGCTATGGGGCTGTTCGACGGCCTGGACCTGGCGGGGTCGGGCAGTACGGCCCAACTGGCGCGACTGCTGGGACTTCCCATAGTGCTCCTGCTGGACGTAAGCCGCATGACTCGTACTGCGGCGGCAGTGGTGCGGGGACTGGTGGGCTTCGAAGAGGGAATCCGGTTCGCTGGTGTCATCCTCAACCGGGTGGGCAGTTCCCGTCAGGAGCAACTGGTACGGGCAGCGGTGGAGCAGTACGCGGGTCTGCCCGTACTGGGTGCCATCCCCCGCTGCCAGGGGGCAGCCGTACCTGACCGTCACCTGGGGCTGGTCCCGGCCGTGGAGAGGGTGAGTGCAGGCGGCCTGGTAGCCGAGGAGGCCATCCGGGAGGCTGCCCGGGCCATAGAGGCAAGCGTGGACCTGGACCGGTTGCTGGAGGTAGCCACCCCGCCACGCGAAGACGTCGCTCCTCAATTGCCGGCGGGATCGTCGCCTGCCCAATCCCTGGTCGGGGGATGCTCGCCTGTCAAACTTCCGGCGAGGGAAGGGTCGTTCGCCGAGCCCGTACCGGTGGGGGTCGTACAGGACCGCGTATTCAGCTTCTATTACCCCGAAAACCTGGAGGCTCTTGAGCAGGCGGGAGCCCGCCTGGTGCGAATCGATTCCCTGCATGACACCGAGTTGCCGCCCGTGGCGGGCCTGTACATCGGGGGTGGTTTCCCGGAGGTGTTTGCCCAGGAACTGGAGGGAAACTCGTCCCTGCGCGGCTCCCTGCGGCAGGCCATCGCCGGCGGCCTGCCCGTGTACGCAGAGTGTGGCGGACTCATGTACCTCTGCCGGTCCCTCGTCTGGGAGGGACATACCCGGGAGATGGTGGGCGCCCTTCCTTTCGACGTGGAGATGTCCTCTTCTCCCCGTGGCCACGGTTATGTGGAGGCGGAGGTGATGGGTGATAATCCCTACTTTGCCCTCGGGGCAGTTATCCGGGGGCACGAGTTTCACCATTCCCTGCCCACGTCAGTGCCCGTGCGGAGCATGGTTTTCCGTCTCCGCCGGGGGACGGGATGGGGCCAGGGGTACGACGGACTCAGGTGGGGCAGTGTCTTTGCATCCTACCTGCACGTACACGCGTTGGCCTGTCCCGGATGGGCCCCGGCACTGGTTGGGGAGGCCCGCAGGTTCGAACGTGACCGGAGGGGAGTCGGAGCATGGCGGTAGGGCCACGTTTGCGTTACTGGCGGCAGCAGCGGGGGGTATCCCTGGAGGAATTGGCGGAGCGGTTGACAATTGCTCCGGACTGCCTGCAAGAAGTGGAGGCCGGCCAGCGGCGGATGGCAATGGCTGCCTGGCAGGAGGCAGCTGCTCTCCTTCAGGTGCCGCTGGAGGAACTCCTGCGTGAGGGAGAGCCCTCGGAATCGGGGCCGGGGGAGCGGGCCGCCGGCCGGGTCTCTACTGCATCGGAGAGCGGAGGCAAATGTGAAACCGAAGCCGGCCACGTGAAAATCCGCGTGGGCAGTACGGTGCGTAGCCTGCGCGAACAAAAGGGGATCACCGTGACCGAACTTGCTCGGGCAACCGGGCTGTCGCCCGCCCACATTTCCGAGATCGAGCGGGGGCGGAGCGCCCCCTCCATCCGCACTCTGGAAAAGCTTGCCCGGGCCCTGGGCGTTTCGCCAGGGGTATTGGTAAGGTCGGTGGGGGCAAACGGGGTGGGAGAGAAGCTTCGGCGCCTGCGGGAGCGCCTGGGGCTCACCCAGAAAGAAGTGGCTCAGAAAGCTGGCGTTTCTTACGGTTTGATTGGCCAGATCGAGTCGGGCCGTACCCAGTCCTCGGTGACTACGCTGAGTCTGCTGGCGGAAGCCCTGGGCGTGTCCCCCTGTTACTTCCTCATGGACGAAGAGGAAGTGCTGGAGGTGACCCGTTCCCTTTCCCCCGAGGTGGCGGACTTGCTGTCGGAACCTAAGGTCAGGGAGTTCCTCTCCCGGGTGGGCCGCCTGAGGAGGGGAGCTTTCGAGCTGGTGATGGCGGTGGTGGACGTACTGGTTTCCCGCCTGCCCGGTGACGAGGAAGACAGCGAGGCCGAGCCACTCGGGGAACTGGGGGAGCTCTTGCGTGAGCTCGGCCCCGAGGAGCAGAGTTTTCTCATGGAATCGGCCCGCTTCCTGGCTTCCCGCAAGACCCGCGAAGCCGGCTGAGGTGAGGCGGTCGTGCTCCAGGTGGTAGGAATAAGCTGTCATACTGCTCCCCTTGATCTGCGAGAGAAACTGGCGGTTACCGGGGATGAGTACCCTCTCCTGTTGCGAGAAATAGCCGCGTGCCCCGGAATGCAGGAGGTGGCCGTCCTGGCCACCTGCAACCGCACCGAACTTTACCTGGTGAACGATCCCGTAAGGGGTGACGACGCCGCCCGGAGGTTTTTCGCCGGGCGCGGGCTGGGCCCCGGGGAGGCTCATCTTCTCTATCACAAGGAAGGGGAAGAGTGCGTACGGCACCTTTTCTCGGTGGCGTGCGGCCTGGACTCTCCCGTGCTGGGTGAGACCCAGGTGCTGGGCCAGGTGAAGGGTGCTCTGGCCCGCGCCCGGGAGGCCGGCACAGCGGGGCCGCTGCTGAACGCGCTGTTTTCGCGGGCGGTGGCCGCGGCGGGACGGGTGCATGCGCAGACGGGGCTGGGCAGCCACGCCTGCTCGGCCAGCAGCGCGGCGGTGGAGGCGATTTCCCAGGAGCTGGGGGGCCTGCGGGGACGGCGGGTGCTGCTGGTGGGGGCGGGCAAGATGGCCGATCTGGCGGGGAGGGCCATGAAGGGGCGGGGCGCCGAAGTGTGGGTGACCAGCCGCAATCTGGCCCGGGCCGCCGCCCTGGCCGAAAAATATGGCTTCGCTCCGCTGCCCTGGGCAGGGCTGGAGCGGGCACTGGGGGAAGCCGATGCTATTATCTGCGGTACCGCCGCGCCCCACTTGATCCTGGGCGCCGACCGGATAGAGCGAGCCGTTACCGGTCGGGCGGCGGCCCCGCCAGCCCTGTCCCTGTCGCCGGCCGGGGAGCGCCGGCTGGTAGTGGCGGATTTGGCCATGCCCCGCAACGTAGATCCCGCCGTGGCTGGCTTGCCCGGAGTGCGCCTTTTTGACCTGGACGAGTTGCAGGCACGGGCCCGCGCCAACCTGGAGCACCGGCGGGCGCTGGCGGCGCAGGCCCGGGACATCATAGAAGAGGAGGCGGCGCATTTCCAGAGGTGGCTGGCCGGCCGCCAGGCCGTTCCCCTGATCAGGGCGGTACGGCGCCGGTACCTGAGCCTGGCTCGCGGGGAAATGGAACGGGCTCTGGCCCGGATGGGTCCCCTCACCCCCGATCAGCGACGGGTGCTGGAGGAAATGGTGCGGCGGTTAGTGAATAAGGGGTTGCACGGGCCCATCAAAGCCATGTACCGCCTGGCGGGCGATCATGAGGGAGCTTCGCAATTGAGAGTTCTGGCAGAGGCTTTGCTGACTCCGGGAACCCGGGAAGCCCGCGGTGGCAGATGCCGGGGGCAGTCGGGTGAGTGAAAATTACCTGGCGGTGATGCTTACCAGTCGGGGCAGACGGTGCCTGGTGGTGGGCGGGGGTGAGGTTGCCCATCGCAAGGTGCAGGACGCCCTGGGGGCGGGGCTCAGGGTGGTGGTAGTTGCCCCTTCCCTGGTGCCGGCCCTGCGTGATCTGGCGGAGCGCGGAGACATCGCCTGGAAAGAACGGGCCTTCTGCCCGGAGGACGTGCGGGGAATGTTCCTGGTATTTGCTGCTGCCACCCCCCATGTCAACAGTGAAGTTTGCCGTGCCGCCCGCGAGGCGGGGGTGCTGGTCAACGTGGTGGACCACCCGGAGATGTCGGATTTCACATCGCCCGCCGTCCTGCACAGGGGCCCGGTTACCATCGCGGTGAGCACGGGCGGGGCGAGCCCGGCCCTGGCCGCCCGCATTCGGGACCGGGTGGCTGCCCTGGTGGGCGAGGAAGTGGGGGAATGGGCCGCCCTGCTGGGCCGTTTCCGCCAGCGGGTGCAGGAGGCAGTCCGGGACGAAACGGTGCGCCACGAGTTGTTGCGGCGGGCGGGGCAGTTCGACGGGGCCAGCTTGATAGCCCGCGGTGAAAAAGGGGCCCTGGAGGCGCTGCTGGAATCATGGCTCCAGGAGGCGAGGAGAGGCCCCCGGGGAGGGGAGGATGCTGGGCGTGGATGAACTGGTCCTGGCTACCCGGGGAAGTGCGCTGGCCCTGGCCCAGGCGCAGTGGGTGGGGGCCGCTCTGCAGGCTGCCCGGCCCGGGCTTTCCATCCGCATGCTCATCGTTCACACCCGGGGGGACCACATTTCTGCCGGGACGCTGGCCGGAGAGGGAGGTACGATGAGCGCGACGGGCGCCCCGGGAGGCACGGGGGAGTTCGTGCGCGAGGTGCAGCAGGCCGTCCTGAGCGGGGAGGCGCACGCGGCCGTGCACAGCCTGAAGGATCTCCCCCTGCGAGGGCCGGAAGGTCTGGTGCTGGCGGCTGTCCCCGCCCGGGGAGACGTGCGAGAGGCCCTGGTTTCCCGGGGATGTCGGCTGGAGGACCTCCCCGCCGGTGCACGTGTGGGTACGTCCAGTCCCCGCCGGCGGGTCTTCCTGCGTCACCTCCGTCCCGATGTGGCGGTGTTGGAGATGAGGGGCAACCTGGACACCAGATTGCGCAAGCTGGACGGCGGAGTTTGCGATGCGCTGGTAGTAGCCGCCGCCGGGCTGGGGCGGCTGGGGATGGCGGACCGGGTTACCCAGTATTTGCTGCCCGAAATCTTCCTGCCTGCCCCCGGCCAGGGTGCCCTGGCCGTGGAAGTAAGAGGGGAAGATGCCCCCGTGCGGGAACTGGTGAGTCGTATCGATGACCCCCGCGCCCGCCAGGCAGTCCATGCCGAGCGGGCCATGCTGGAGGCGCTGGGGGGAGGCTGCCGGGTACCCGTGGGGGCCTGGGCTCGCCGGGAGGACAGGGACCTGGTGCTGACGGGAGCCTATGCCCCCGATGGCGTCCGTATCTGGCGGGTGACGGCCCGTGTGGCAGCCGATCCTGCCGACCTGGAGGCGGCCCGCCGCCTGGGGCTGGAAGTGGGGGAGCAACTGCTCAAGCTGGCAGGGGAGCGGTATGCGCGTGGAGGCGGGTGAGGGCATGAAGACGGCGGGTGAGGTCTGGCTGGTGGGGGCAGGCCCCGGCGATCCGGGGCTTTTGACCATGAGGGGGAAAGATGTCCTGGAGCGGGCCGACGTAGTGGTGCACGACCGGCTGGCCAATCCAGCCCTGCTCCGGCTTGCGCCCCGCGCGCGGTTTATCGACGTGGGCAAGAGTCCCGATGGCCAGGGCTACCGCCAGGAGGAGATCAACCGAATACTGATCGATCTGGCCCGGGAGGGCAACATGGTGGTCCGCCTTAAGGGAGGCGATCCCTTCATCTTCGGCCGGGGCGGGGAAGAAGCCCTGGCGCTGGTGGCTGCTGGCATCCGTTTCGGCGTGGTTCCCGGGGTCACCGCCGCCTCAGGGTGCGCCGCCTGGGCGGGGGTGCCCCTCACCCACCGGGGTCTGGCTTCCTCGCTGGCCCTGGTCACCGGCCACGAGGACCCGGGCAAGGTACCGCAGGTGGAATGGAGGCGCCTGGCGGCTGCCGCTGACACCCTGGTTGTGTACATGGGGGTAGGACGACTGGAACTGATCGTGACCGAGCTTCTGGCGGGAGGAAGGCCGGCCGACGAGCCCGTCCTCCTGGTGCAGGAGGGGACGCGGGCGACCCAGAAGGTGGTTTCGTCTCGCCTGGAAGAACTGCCTGCGCGGGCCCGGGAGGGGGGAATAGAGCCCCCCGCCCTGCTGGTGGTGGGGAAAGTGGCGGCATTGCGGCGGAGCCTGGCCTGGTACGAGAACCTGCCTCTGTCCGGTTGCCGGATCGCGCTCACCCGACCCCTGGTCATGTTCGGTGAGGACGCTCGTCCTGTCGGCCATGCCGGCCACCCTTTTGCGGGCTGGGATCTGGCGGACTGGCAAATAGCGGGGGCGGAGGTGGATGTTTATCACCTGCTCCGCCTGGAAATGCCCGCCGATCCCGGGCCTCTGCGCCAGGCCGCCCGCCAGGCGGGCTGTTTTCGCTGGATACTGTTCACCAGTGCTGCGGGCGTGGAGGCATTCTTCCACGCCCTGGCAGAGGAGGGTGCTGATGCCCGCGCCCTGGCGGGTTGCCGGGTGGGGGTGGTGGGACCCGGTACCGCCGCCGCGCTCCGGCGGCACGGGATCCGCCCCGATTTGGTGCCTCGGCCCTACACAGTGGACGCCCTGGTGGCGGAGGTGGGCCGGCGACTTGCCCCCGGCGACCGGGTCTTGCTTCCCCGCAGCGACCTGGCCGCCTCCCAGGCCGAGCCGCTCCTTCGGGCCGGAGCTGAAGAGGTCCGGGAGGTGACGGCGTACCACACCGCCGCTGACCGGGAGGAGGCGGCGCGCCTGGCCCGGGACGTGGTGGCGGGTGGGGTAGACGTCCTGGTACTCACGAGCGCTTCCACCGCCCGCATGGCGGCACAAGAGGTGCTGGCCGGGTGGGCAGGAGGGGTGCCGGGGGGCGTGGAACCACCCCTCGCGGGTATGGAATCCTCCCTAGCAGCGGGGGCGGGGTTGCCCCTTGTGGTGGCGATCGGGCCGGTGACGGCGCGGGCCTGCAGGGAGGCGGGGTGGCCGGTGGCGGCGGTGGCCCCCACCCATGACCGGGAGGGCTTGCTGCGCGCCGTGGTCGATCTGTGGCAGGGGCGCCGGGTGCCTCGCCGCCCGGGGGTGACGTGAAGACCATGGCTGTTGAACGGACTCTTTGAGGGAGCATTGGAGAGAGGTGAAGAAGCGGTGCTGGGCAGGTTTCCGGTGAGACGGCCCCGCAGGCTGCGGCAGAGCGAGGGCCTGCGCAGGATGGTGAGTGAGACCTCCCTTGCCGTCTCTGACCTCATCTACCCCATGTTCGTGGTGGCGGGGCAGGGGGTGAGGCAGGAGGTCCCCTCGTTGCCCGGGGTGTACCGGTTGTCCCCCGACCTGCTGGTGGAAGAGGCCGCTAGCTGCCATCGGCTGGGCATCCCGGCGGTGCTCCTGTTTGGCTTGCCCAGGCGGAAGGATCCCCAGGGGTCGGAGGCTTGGGACGACGAGGGCGCGGTGCAGCAGGCGGTGCGCCTGGTACGGCAGAAGGTACCCGGGCTGGTGGTGATCACCGACGTTTGCCTCTGCGCTTATACCGAGCACGGGCACTGCGGTGCGCTCGTGCACCAGCGGGTAGACAACGACCGCACGCTGGAACTCCTGGCGAAGGTAGCCCTTTCCCACGCCCGGGCGGGTGCCCATCTGGTGGCCCCCTCGGACATGATGGATGGGCGGGTGGGTGCCATCCGCCGTGCCCTGGACGAGGCAGGGCTGACCGAGGTGGGTATCCTGTCGTACGCCGCCAAGTATGCCTCCGCTTTTTACGGGCCCTTCCGCGAGGCGGCGGACTCCGCCCCCTCCTTCGGTGACCGGCGCGGCTACCAGATGGACCCGGCCAACGCCCGCGAGGCCCTGGTCGAGGTGGAACTCGACCTGGAGGAAGGGGCCGATATGGTGATGGTGAAACCGGCCTTGGCCTACCTGGATGTCATCCGCCAGGTGAGGGAACGCTTCCCGATCCCCCTGGTCGCGTACAACGTGAGCGGCGAGTACGCCATGGTGAAGGCCGCCAGCCAGAAAGGTTGGCTGGACGAGCGGCGGGTGGTTATGGAGATCCTCACCGCGATTCGGCGCGCGGGAGCCGACCTCATCATTACCTACCACGCCCCCCAGGTGGCCAGGTGGCTGCGCGAGCAGGGGTAGCCGGCGGCGCGGGAGGTGGGACATATGGAGTTAGGGCGATCGCGTGTGCTCATGGAGAAGGCACGTGCCCTCATGCCGGGAGGGGTCAACAGCCCGGTGCGCTCCTTCCGTGGTGTGGGCGGCACGCCATTCTTCGTGGCCCGCGGGCAGGGTGCGTACCTCTGGGACGTGGACGGTAATCGCTATCTGGACTACGTGTGCTCGTGGGGTCCCCTGATACTGGGGCATGCCCACCCCGAGGTGGTGGAAGCGCTGGCGCGGGCTCTGGAGCGCGGGACGAGCTATGGCGCCCCCACCGAACTTGAGGTTGAGCTGGCCGAGATGGTGACGCGGGCCATGCCGGGCGTGGAGATGGTACGCATGGTCAACTCCGGTACCGAGGCATGCATGAGCGCCATTCGCCTCGCCCGCGCCTACACGGGTCGTCCCCGCATCATCAAATTCGCCGGCTGCTATCACGGGCACGCCGATCCCCTGCTGGCCCGGGCGGGTTCCGGCGTCGCTACCCTGGGATTACCGGACAGTCCTGGTGTACCGGGAGGCACCGTGGCAGACACCGTGGTGCTCCCATACAACGACCTGGGCGCGGTGACCACGGCATTTGCCGTGCAGGGGGATCGGGTGGCGGCCGTCATCGTGGAGCCGGTGGCAGGTAACATGGGGGTGGTACCGCCCGCCGCCGGCTTCCTTGCCGGCCTGCGGGATCTCACCAGGAAACACGGTGCCCTGCTCATCTTCGACGAGGTGATCACCGGGTTCCGGGTGGCATACGGGGGTGCCCAGGCCCTCTACGGGGTGATCCCCGACCTGACCTGCTTCGGCAAGATCATCGGAGGCGGGCTGCCGGTGGGGGCGTACGGGGGCAGGCGTGACATCATGGAGATGGTGGCACCCGCGGGGCCCGTCTACCAGGCCGGGACCCTCTCCGGCAATCCCCTGGCCATGACGGCGGGCCTGGCCACCTTACGCGTACTCTCCCGGCCCGGCACTTACGAGCAGCTCGAGCGGGCCGGGGCGGAACTGGAGAAAGGTCTCGTAGAAGCGGCTCAAGAGGCGGGAGTCCCCGTATGTTGCCAGCGGGTGGGATCGCTGCTCACGGTGTTCTTCCAGGAGGGTCCCATCACCCGGTGGGAAGAGGCTTCCCGGAGCGCCACCGCCAGCTACGCCCGTTTCTTCCACGCCCTTCTGGAACGTGGGGTTTACTTGCCGCCCTCCCAGTTCGAAGCTTGCTTCCTCTCGCTGGCCCACGGGCAGGAGGAACTGGAGAAGACCATCGCCGCAGCCCGGGAGGCCTTCCGCTGCCTGTGACAGCGGCGGGCGCTGCGTCAGGCGTGCACCACCGACATTCACGGCGAGGGGGGAGCAGCCATGGCTGAAGGAAAGAAGCAAATCGTGTTGGAATGGCTGGGAGGCATGGGCTTTATAGCCCGCAACGAGGCCGGGCGGGCCATCCTGGTGGGGACGCCTCCGCCCGAGCGGGCCCGGGATGTTCTGGCGGGGCTGGATGCAGCCCGGACCGGGCTGACCCCCATGGAACTGGTGCTGGCGGCGCTGGGCGGGTGTACCGCCCTGGATGTGCTCTCCATCCTGGAGAAGATGCGCCAGCGGGTGGACACATTCACCGTGGTGGTGGAAGGGGAACGGGCTGCCGAGCATCCCAAGGTATACACTGTGGCCCGGCTTACCTACCGCCTGGCGGGGGAGATAGAGCCGGCGAGTGCCCGCCGGGCAGCAGAACTGTCCATCGGGCGTTATTGCTCGGTGGGGGCCATGTTCACCCGGGCAGTCCCCGTGACCTATACCATGGAACTCAACGGCGAAGTGATGGATCTGGGTACGCGGGGTCCCGCTCACTGAGGAGCCCGGGGACGAACCTGCGCAAAGGAACGGAGGGAGGTACTGTCCAAATGCCGGAGAGGAAGGTAGTGACCACTCAGGGAGCTCCCGTGCCTGTGGGGCCGTACTCTCAGGCGATCATAGCCGGTGACGAGGTTTTCACGGCCGGCCAGCTGGGGATTGAACCCACCACGGGGAAGCTGGTTGGCGATGGCGTTGAGGAGCAAACCAGGCAGGCATTGCAGAACCTGCAGGCGGTTCTGGTTGCCGCGGGGACGTCCCTGGAAAACGCGGTGAAGGTGACGGTGTTTCTCACCGACATGAGTAATTTCCCGCTCATGAACCGGGTCTACTCCCAGTTCTTTCCCAAGGATCCTCCCGCCCGCACCTGCATAGGGGTGGCGGCCCTGCCCATGGGAGCGGCGGTGGAAATCGAGGTGGTGGCTGCCCTTCCCAGCAGGTCCACTTCCTAGGGGCCTGGGTCTAAGGCCGCTCGACCCCGGGGAGCACTCCTGGCAGGCTCTAGGGGTTGCCGGCTCGCGGGGTGACCGGCACGGTCAACGGGGGCGGGCGAGAAGGTCTCGGTGGGGCCCAGGAAGGAATTCAGGAAGAGGCTGCTCCAGACGGCGCGCTGGGTGCGGTAGGCACCCAGCGCGTTGCGCTTGAAGGCGCGTTCTTCCCGGGTCAGGAGCAGGCATTCCGTATCCTTGCTCTTTTCCACTGCTGCGGGCAGGCCCAGGTACTGCTCCAGAACCCGTGTCCGGGCGCGCGGGTGGACCAGGTAGGTTAACAGCCGGGGCCGGGAGCCATCATCGACCCCCGGGCTGAGGCCGGCTACAGCGTCAAGAAAAAGGTGGTGGGCGGCGCGGTGGTCCGGGTGTCCGTCTCCGGCGCTGGGGAGAAGGACGATGGTGGGCCGGAAAGCATTGATGACGGCCTGGAGCTGATGTCTTAGTTCCTCCCGGGTGTAAGCGGCGCCAGGACGCAGGCACTCCCGGTAGGGGACGGTCGTGGCACCCGTGAAGCGTGAGTCGGTGCGTCCGGTGAGGAGCAGACGCATCAGGCCCCGGTCGGGGAAGCCGAGGAAGATGACGTTATCGGGGTCGAGACCGAGCCGGATTGCCGCTTCGCGGGCCTCCGCCATGCGGATGCGCCCGAAGCGCAACAGATCCTGGGGCGATAGGGTGGAACGCCGGAAGTACTCGCGGGCGGCCAGGGAATACCCATCCCCGCAGGTGAGGATGACCACCTGCACCTGTCCCTCCCGGGAGAGCACGCGCCGGATGAGTCCTGCCGCTGCCAGGGTTTCGTCGTCGGGGTGGGGGGAAACTACCAGCAGGCGTTCTCCCCATCCCACCTGCGGTTGCGGTGTTTCCCGGGCGAGTACTGCCGCCGGCCAGACGGTGAGCCCTGCCCGGAGCACCGTCCATGCGGCCAGCACCAAGCCGAAGATGACGACCTTGCGGCGTCCGGATGGACGAGAAAGTGGTAGCACGCCTCTTGTGCGCACTCTTCCTCACCCATTTCCTGCCCTGCTTCGCCCGGTTTCACGGTTTTCTGCCTGCCCTGACTGATTTCCTGCCCAGCCAGCGTAGGGCGGCTATCCCCAGGGTAATACTGGCCACCAGGGCAAGTACCCCCCATACCAGGTGGCCCGCCACCGCCGCTCTCACCCAGGGGGCGAACTTCCATCCCAGGTACTGCCAGACCAAGCAGTAGGTGAATGATCCCAGGGACCCGACGAAAGTGTAGGCCCCCAGGGGCAGTCGCATGGCGCCCGCTCCCAGGAGGGCGGCGGGGCGGATAAACCCTAGCCAGCGGGCGCAGAAAGTGGTGATCGCCCCGTAGCGGCGGAACCAGTTCTCCGCGCGCTCCATCGCCTCCCGGTTAACGCCCAGCAGCCGGCCCAGACGCGAACCCCGGCGCAAACCTTCGCCCGCCCGGTATCCGGCTGCATAGGCAAGGAGCCCGCCGGCGGAGTTGCCTGCCGTGGCCACCAGCACCGACCCCCAGAATGACATCCGACCCAGGGAGAGGTAGTGACCGCTCACCAGGCACAGCAGTTCGGCGGGGACGGGGAGGCTGGTCCCCTCGAGGGCGAAGCCGACGAAAAGAGCCAGGTACGTCAGGGAAGGGGACATGGTGTTCCCACCCGGCGGACGATGACACTGAGCGATTAATACGCCTGTGCGTTTGGCCACACCGCGTTGCGTTGATGGATGCCGTACAGCGGTGCAGCCCGCACCACCAAGTCATTTTACATCGTCGGCTTCTGGTTTGCACTGGATGCCGGTTCCTCGGCTATCTCCATGCCCGGGGCCGGGCGTGGCACCACCGGGGGAGCTGCCGGGGTGGGAGCCTGCGCCGCACGGCGGGCCACCAGGCTGTGGCGGAGGGAGTAGGTGAAGTAGATGGTGAGGCCGATGGTGAGCCAGACGCCGAAGCGGACCCAGGTGAGGGCGGGGAGGTTGGCCATCAGGTAGAGGCAGAACACGGCCGCGAAAGCGGGGAACCAGGGCACCCAGGGCACCCGGAACGGGCGGGGGAGATCCGGGCGCAGGCGGCGGAGGGCGATTACCCCCGCTGACACCAGCACGAAAGCGGCCAGGGTACCTATGTTGGCGAGTTCCGCCACCGTTCCGATGGGGAGTAACGAAGCCATGAGGGCCACGGTTCCCCCCGTGAGGTAGGTGGAGAAGGTGGGGGTGCCGCGGCGAGGTTCGAGGCTGGCAAAGACGGGCGGCAGCATGCCGTCCCCGGCCATGGCGAAGAAGATGCGGCTCTGGGCGAAAATGTCCACCACCAGGACACTGGTGAGGCCGGCCAGGGCCCCCACGGACACCGCCGCCGAGGCCCAGCGATAGCCGGCTGCGGCCAGCGCGGTGGCCACGGGGGAAGCTGTGTCCAGGTGGGGGTAGGGCAGGATACCGGTGAGGATGGCCGCCACCGCCAGGTACAGGCTGGTGGCGATGCCCAGTGAGGCCATGATCCCGATGGGCAGGTCGCGGGCGGGCCGGCGGACTTCTTCGGCAGCGGTGGAGACGGCATCGAAGCCGATGTAGGCGAAGAACACGATGGCTGCCCCGCGCATCACCCCCGCGGCACCATAGGGGGCGAAGGGAACCCAGTTGAGGGGGTTCACCTTGCCCACGCCCAGGGCAATGAACAGGGCGAGGGCGGCCAGCTTGGTGATCACCACCACCAGGTTGAAAGTGGCACTTTCGCGCGTGCCCAGTGTGAGCAACGCGGTGATGACCGCCACCACGGTCAGGGCAGGCAGGTTAAGCGCTCCTCCTTCCCAGGGGCCGGCCGTGAGTGTGTGGGGCAACGGCATCCCCAGGTTGGCCAGCAGCGACGACAGGTAGGACCCCCAGCCGATGGCCACTGCGCTGGCGGCCACCGTGTACTCCAGGATCAGGTCCCACCCGATGATCCAGGCGGGCAATTCCCCCAGGGCCGAGTAGGCGTAGGTGTAAGCGCTCCCAGCCACCGGCACCATGGAGGCCAGCTCCGCGTACACGAAAGCCGTGAGAGTGGCGGCAATGCCGGATATCACGAAGGAGACGACCACCGCGGGACCGGCGAAGCGGGCAGCGGCAACCCCCGTCAGCACGAAGATCCCGGTCCCGATGATCCCGCCCAGGCCCAGGAAGGTGAGATCCCAGGGACCCAGTACCCGCCGCAGCCCCCTCTCCGGGGGCCTCGTTATGGGTCGAGTGCGAAGGCAGGTGCGGGCGAGTTCCCTCAGCATAGCGTTCCTAGTTTGCACGGCCCGCGCCCGTTTATGGGGCACGGGGTGCCGGGCGGAGCGCGGCCGTTCACGGTGGCGGCAGGGCAGTCTCCGGTCGGGGCAGGGCAGTCCGCGGTGGCGGCAGGTCCGCCTGCGTCCGACGGGGGAACCGGGCAGGAATGGGTAACGGGTCACGGCGAATTGCCCAAAGGAGTGGAGGTACGGGATGTTCTCACGCCAGGACTGTTGATGCCATGGAGAACATATGCCCGGAGGGATTGGCGGCTGGTCCTGGCCAATTTCTACCAGGCTCTGGAACCCGGCGGATACCTCTTGTTTCCTCGTTAAGGAACTGGTCGGAGACGGCTACCATCACTTTGTGGCCCGGAAGAATCAAGCAGGGACAAGGATTGGGGGAGAAGAGATGAGGGCTAAGGCACTGGTTTGTCTGACGCCGGCGGAGTCGCGACGACTCATCGCCAAAGGGGTGACTGCTCTGCCCGAGGTCAGGAACGCCCTGGCCCATGGCAGGGTGGTGATTGCCGTGGGCACCACCAACACATACGTGGCCGAGGAAATCCTGGGGCAGCCCATGCCGCGCGGTCCCTTCGTGGCCGGCTTTGTGGGGCCGCAGGGGTTGTGGGAGACCCCGCCCGACATCAGGATGCATCCCGTGGTGCTCATCCGGGGGGAGAGGGTGGATCGGCGGCCACGGGAAGTCCTGGAAGAGTTCGAGGCCGGGGACGTGTTCATCAAGGGAGCCAACGCCGTTGATCCCGCCGGCCTGGCGGGAATTTTCCTGGGCGGGGCGAGCGGGGGGACCATCGGCCTGGCCATCGGCTACCTGGCGGCGCGGGGGGCCCATCTGGTGGTTCCCGTGGGTCTGGAGAAGCTGGTGCCGTCCGTGGCCCGGGCGGCGGGCCGCATGGGTTCCGCTGCCGTGGAGATGGCCACCGGGGAACCCGTGGGGCTGATGCCCCTGGTGGGGGCGCGGGTGGTCACGGAAATCGAGGCCCTGGCGGTGCTGACGGGGGTGGACGCCATCCACGTGGGAAGCGGCGGGGTGGGGGGAGCCGAAGGCGCGGTCACGCTGCTTTTGGAAGGCGAACGGGACCGGGTTGAGGCGGCCTTCTCGCTGGTGAAGTCTCTCAAGGGCGAGCCGGCCTTCCCGCTGCCGCCTGCCCGGGAGCGATGAACTGGGCCCGGGAATGGAACTGGGCATGTGCCCAGGTGGCTGCTTCGCCCGGGGTGGTGCTTCTGGTGGGGGCACCCGACACCGGCAAGAGCACCCTGGCTGCCTGGTTGGTGAACGCCTGCCTGGGGGCGGGGCACCGGGTAGCGGTGGTGGACGCGGACGTAGGGCAATCCGACGTGGGGCCTCCCGGTACCGTGGGGCTGGGATACCCTCCGGGGCCCATCGAGCGTTTGGATCAGGTGCCGGTCGCCGCAATGGCGTTCGTGGGTGCCACCTCCCCCGCCCGCTCGCCGGCGCACCATGTTGTCGCCACGGCGTCCATGGTCTGGCGGGCCCGGCGGGAGGGAGCTGCCGTGGTGGTGGTGGATACCACGGGCACCGTCTCTGGGCGGTTGGGCCAGGTCCTTAAGGAACTCAAGATCGCAGCCACCCGGCCCGAGTGGGTGGTAGCCCTGGAACGGGAAGGCGAGCTGGCTCCCATCCTGCGCGGGTTGCGGGGCCGCACCCGACCCCGGGTGCTGCGCGTACCTCCCTCGGGGCGGGCACGGGAGCGTTCGCGCGAAGAACGCCGTGCCAACCGGGAGAGGCTGCTGGCCCGCTACTTGCAACAGGCGGCCCCGCTGGACATCCCCCTGGCGGGGCTGGGGATAGTGAACTCGTTCTGGGAGAGGGACTTGTACGAGGAAGTGCCGGAGCAGGAGTTCCATCACCTGTGGGTGGGGCTGGCTGATGCCCGCGGGGAGGTCCTGGCCGCAGGCACTGTTCTTGAGGTGTCGTACGCCGAGGACCGGGTGCGTGTGCTCACACCCTGGAAGGATGCTGCTGCGGTCAAGGTGATCATCCTGGGGTCCATGCGGGTGGCCCCCGACGGCCGCGAAGCCGGCCATACCGTGGCTGGCTAGGTGGCGCGGTTCCATCCCCGCCAGTCAGATCCGTGGTGCCCATCCGAACCGGTTGACGGCGTTCCCCGAAGGGGATATAAAGAGGCGAGGAGGTGCCGGCGTGCAGGATAAGGTAGAAGCGGTTCTCACTCGGGTGAGGCCCATGCTGCAGGCTGACGGCGGCGACGTGGAACTGGTAGGCATCGAAGGCGGGGTGGTCAAGGTACGGCTGAAGGGGACCTGCGGTGGATGTCCCTTTGCCGCCATGACCATCAAGAACGGGATCGAGGCGGCTCTGAAGGCCGAGATCCCCGAGGTCAAGAGCGTACAGGCGGTTTAAGGACCGGAAGGGGGGAACCCGGCGATCGGGATGCACCCGTCGCCATACGGCGTCCTGGGCGCAGCCGTAGTCTCCGTATCCTTCAGTTCCCTGTTCATCCGACTCAGCTCTGCTCCGCCCCTCGCTATTGCCGCATATCGCATGGGAATTACTACCCTCATCCTGGCTGCGCTACTCATGATTTTGGATAGGGGTGCCCTGAGGCACCTGGGGAGGAAGGAACTGGGCTGGTGTTTGCTCTCCGGCTTCTTCTTGGCACTGCACTTTGCTGCCTGGATCACTTCCCTCTTTTATACTACGGTGGCCAGTTCCACGGTGCTGGTGTCGATGCAGCCGCTGTTCGTCATGGCGGGTTCCCACTTTTTGTACCGGGAAAAGGTGCCGCCGCTGGGCCTGGCGGCGGCGGCCCTGGCCATCGCCGGAAGCGGTTTCATCGGCGGGGGAGACCTCCGCGCCGGAGGGGCCTTCCTCTGGGGGGACATCCTGGCGCTTTTTGGCGCGGCCATGGTGGCGGGGTACGTCCTCATCGGCAGACGCCTGCGCCAGAGGCTGAGCCTGCTCGGGTACACTGTCCCCGTATACGGATTCTGCAGTCTGGTGCTGTTCGCGATGTGCGCCCTCACCGGACAACCACTGGCCGGCTTCTCGGGCCGGGACTGGCTGCTCTTCCTGTCCCTGGCTGTCGTCCCCACCATCGGGGGCCATACCCTGTACAACTACACCCTGCGCTTCCTGCCCGCCCACGTGGTGTCCGTGGCCAGCCTGGGGGAACCGGTGGGTGCCTCCCTGCTGGTGCTGGCCTTCCTGGGGGAGGTCCCGGCCGCCACCACCGTCCTGGGAGGTTTCTTGGCCCTGGGCGGGATCGCCTGGTTCCTGGTCCTGACCACTCCCGTCCGTGGCAAGAGGTGGAATGCCCGTGTATGCTAAGCCCCGTTACCTGGTAGCCGGAGACAGCAGCCTGGTGGTGGAGCTGGGGGAGGGGATCGACCCCGCCGTCAACCGCCGCGTGCAGGGGTTGGCCCGCCTTATCAGGGAGCACGGTCCCGCCGGGGTCGTCGAGGTGATTCCTTCTTACCGGTCCGTGCTGGTTTACTACCGGCCGTGGGAACTGCCTCCCCATGCCCTGCTGGGCTGGCTGGCCCGCCTGGAGGTATGGGAACCAGACCCCGCGCCCTCGCGGCTCGTACGCATACCTGTGGCCTACGGGGGAGAGTTCGGGCCCGACCTGGAGGAGATTGCCCGTTTTTCCCGCCTGTCCCCGGAGGAGGTGGTGGCGATCCACGCGGGCCAGGAGTACATGGTGTATTGCCTGGGGTTCGCTCCCGGCTTCCCCTTTCTGGGCAAGGTGCCTCCCGAGATCGCCATGCCGCGACTCGCCACTCCGCGTACTCGGGTGCCGGCAGGGTCGGTGGGGATAGCCGGGGAGCAAACCGGTATCTACCCTTCCGAGAGCCCGGGTGGATGGCGCCTGCTGGGCCGTACGCCCCTTTCCCTGTTCGTACCTCGCCGTGACCCTCCCGCGCTGTTGCAGCCCGGCGACCGGGTGCGACTGCAACCCATCAGCGCCGAGGAGTTCCGGGAATGGCAGGAGCGTGCCCAGCGGTGCGGACCCGAAGAACTGTGGGGGGGACTGGTGGAGGAGGGTCGGGAGGAGGGGAGCGGATCGCCGTGGGATTGATCAGGGTTGTAGAAGGGGGACTGCTCACCACGGTTCAGGACCTGGGTCGTTTCGGATACCAGGCCCTCGGAGTTTCCCCTGCGGGGGCCGTGGACGAGTACGCCTTTCGCCTGGCCAATTGGGCGGTTGGGAATCCCCCCGGTGCGGCTGCCCTGGAGATAACCCTCGTCGGCCCCCGACTGTCCTTCACCCGGGAAACGCTGGTGGCCATTACGGGTGCCGACCTGGGGCCTGTAGTGGACGGCGAGCCTTTCCCCATGTGGAAGGCGGTTACGGTGCCGGCGGGGGGCACCCTCGCCTTCACGGGCGGTGCTCGGGGATGCCGGGCCTACCTGGCGGTGGCGGGAGGAATCGACGTGCCGCCCGTCCTGGGCTCCCGGTCCACCGACCTCCTGGGCCGGTTCGGGGGCCTGGAGGGACGTGCCCTGCGGGCGGGAGACGAGCTTCCCATCGGCGCTCCGCCGGCGGGGGCCGGGCCCCGTCCCATCCCCCCGGAGCTGGTACCCCTGTACCCCGAGCACGTGCTCGCGCGGGTGGTACTGGGTCCCCAGGAGGATCACTTCACCTCCGAGGGGTTGCGGGTATTCCTGGGATCCTGCTACCAGGTCACCCCCCAGTCCGACCGCATGGGGTTACGCCTTGAGGGTCCCGTCATCCGCCACCGGGGAAGGGCGGACATTGTCTCCGATGGGATGCCGGCGGGTGCTGTGCAAGTACCCCAGGATGGCCGGCCCCTGGTGGTGCTGGCCAACCGCCAGACGGTGGGCGGTTATCCCAAGATCGCCACCGTGATCTCCGCCGACCTCTGGCGCCTGGCCCAGCTTCGCCCGGGATGCCGGGTATCGTTCCGCGCCGTCACACCGGAGGAAGCCCACCGGCTGGCCATCCGGTACTGGCAACTTTGGGACGAGGATCAACTGGCGGCGCGGGTGAGGGAACAGACGACCAGGTGGCAGATCACGATTTCCGGCTTCCGCTATTCGCTCTCTCTGGAAGAGTCTCAGGAAGAGTAGTCACCGCCGTCCGCGAAGCCGGCGTACATAGTGCTGCAAAGGAGCTGATGGAATTGCTCGTGCGCGAATTCGGGACGGGCCGTTGCCTGATGGGCCGTTTGTCCCCCGGAGATGACCTGCTGGGGACCCTGGAGGCCCTGGTGAGGGAAAGGAGCATCACATCCGGGCAGGTCCAGTTCATCGGGGCGCTGCAGAAAGGTGCCCTGGGATACTACGATCAGACGGTGCGTCAGTATCGCGTCATCACTCTGGATCGGCATCTGGAGATAGCGGCGGGGATGGGAAATGTATCCCTCCGGGACGGCCAACCCATGGTACATGCTCACCTGGTGCTTTCCGACGAGGAGGGGCACTGCTGGGGAGGCCACTTGGTTCCGGGCAACGTGGTATTTGCCTGCGAGTTCGCCCTCCTGGTACTGGAGGGTGAACCCTGGTCCCGCTACCCCGACGATTACACCGGCCTCGCCCTCTGGCGCCAGCCCGGCGCCGCCACGGCAGCCTGCCGCCCGGCCGCGGGGTGCGGTGCCCGGCGAGGAAACTGAGGAGGGAAGACACGATGGAGAGGGAGACACCGGCAGGATGGCAGATGCAGCGGGTCTCGAGTTACCACCGGGGGCAGAGCTTCCCGGGACGCCAGGGGGAGAGACCAGCTCCCTACCGTGAATATCCGGAGCGTCTGGCCCTGGTGCAGCTTCCCCAGCCGGTTACTACGGGAGGTCCCGGGCTCTGGGAGGTGATGAGGACCCGCCGCACGGAGCGCTCGTACCGCCCCGACGCCATCACCCCGGTCGAAGTGGCCCAGCTGGTATGGGCGGCCCAGGGCATCACCGGCAACCACCTGCGCCTGCGTACGGTCCCCTCGGCGGGGGCTCTGCATCCCTTCGAACTCTTCCTGGTGGTGAACCGGGTGACCGGCCTGGAGCCGGGGCTCTACCACTACCACGTGCCCACCGCTTCCCTGGAGTTCCTGCGGCCGGGTGAGCTGGGGGACACTCTGGCCCGAGCGGCCCTCGACCAGGACATGATGTCCCGGGCTGCGCTCAACGTGGCCCTGGCCGCCGTGGTGAGGCGCGCGGTCTGGCGGTACCACGAGCGAGCGTGGCGTTACATGTACCTGGATGCCGGGCACATCATGCAGAACCTGGCACTGGCGGCTGCCGCGCTGGGGCTGGGGCTATGTCCCATCGGCGCCTACTACGACGGTGAGGTGGACCACCTCTTCGGTCTGGACGGGGAGGAGGAAACCATCATGTACATGGCGTCGATAGGACGTAGGCTCTGAGGTGCGGCCAGGGGAGCCCTCGTTTGCCCTTCGGCTTCGCACGAGCGCCTCGAGGGTGTGGGTTCCGGGTTCGCGTGGCGCGCTAGCGGATATACTGGTCGGGGAGGTGGTGCTCGTGGGCGAGACTCCCCGGCCTCCCCGGCGGGAAGGCGAGGACAAGGCGGGTGACCCGCGACAGGATCCCCAGTTGCAGGCGGAGATTTACGAGGAGCAAGCCTCGCGCCAGCCCCAGTTGATCCCCCTCCTGTTCGCCTGGACGCAGCCGGATGAGATCAGGGATCGTTCCCATTACCTTTCCCGTCTCGTGCGTGGCAAGGCGGTGAGGGAAAAAGGAGGAATCAGCCCCGGCGAAGCGAATCCCCGCTAGGGAACCGCGCCTGGCCGCCGGGCTTGCCGGATGAAGGAGGAGCCAGCGGCCGGTAGCCGATTGCCTGGGGGGACTGTGTGAGCAGGGTTATTGCCCGCTGGCGGCAGAGATTCAGGCTCCTGCTGCTGGCGTATCAACTACCGGATGCCGTAACCCGAGAGAACGCGTACAACAGCCTGGTGGACGGGGCCCTTTTTGCGGCAGCGCAGGGCCTCACCAATCCTTTTCTGGGTCCTTTTGCCATGGCCCTGGGGGGCTCGGATGTCCACGTGGGACTGGTAACGGCGGCGCCGGCCCTGGGGGGTCTGGTGGGCCAGTTGCCCGCGGTGTGGCTCACCGAGCGGTCGCCCACCCGTATGCCGGTGGTGCTTGCCTATACCCTGGTTCACCGCCTGTTCTTCCTGTTCTTCGCTGCATTGCCGTTCCTGGTCGGAATTCCGCGGGCGTGGTTGCTGGTGATCGGGTTGGGGCTGGCCACCATCCCCGCCACGGTGACGAACACGGCTTGGACCACCCTGATGGCCGAACTGTTCCCGGGCCGTTTGCGGGCTCAGGTTTTCGCGGACCGCAACATGTGGGCGGCTCTGGCTACCCTGGCGGGAACGGCGGTGGCCGGTCCCCTGCTGGATGCCCTGCCGGAACCCTGGAACTGGTGGGCGCTATTCCTCCTGGCCTTCGCCTGCCTGATGGGGTCTTACCTGTTCCTTGCCCGCCTGCGGGAGGAGACACCACGGGCAGGGGTGCCGGCGGGCCAGGCCTCTGCAGGCTTGCGGGGCTACGGAGAAATCCTGCGCAACCGGGAATTTCTGGCCTTTCTGTTCCCGGTGGCCGTCTTTTACAGCGGCATGATGCTGGCTGTCCCCATGTACCCCATCATCTACGTGCGCAAGTTAGACCTGGCGAACAGCTGGATAGCTTCGTTTTCCCTCGTCTCCGGGATTTGCTCCGTTGTAACCTACCGCTACTGGGGGCGGGTGTGCGTGCGACGGGGGAACCACTTCGTTTTTACCCTGGCCGCGGCCGTCCATGTCGCCTTTCCCCTCGGATACGCCCTGGCAGGATCCCCTTACGTGCTCCTGTTCTGGTCAGTGGTGGGAGGAGTGTTCGGGGCCGCTTTCAACCTGGCCCTCTTCAACCTGCTGCTCGACGTGTCTCCGGGTGAAGGCCGTCCGCGGTACGTGGGTGTGTATAACCTCGTCATCAACGGCACTACCCTGATCTTTCCCATGCTGGGCGTGGCTGCTTTCATGGCCTGGGGTCTGTACGTGGCCATGGGGATATCCACCCTGGGTAGACTGCTGGGGACCGGCCTGCTGATCTACTATGCTCGCACCACCCGCCCGGGGCTGCCGCGGGCGGTAGCGCAGTTGCCCGCCTGAGGCCGTCAGCGGGACAGGGACTGCAGCCAGGGTCGGGGTCCGATCAGCGACATGGGGTCCACCGCGGTGAAACCCACGGTGGTGGACCAGTGCAGGTGGGGGCCGGTGGAGAACCCGGTGTTTCCAACCCACCCCACCACCTGGCCCTTTGTGACCCTATCGCCCACCTTCACACCGATCCGGCTCAGGTGAGAGTAAGAAGAGAACAGGAAGAGACCGTGATCGATGATCACCGTCAGTCCGGCAGCGTGCAGGCGGCCGGCAAACACCACCTGCCCGCCGTTGGTTGCCAGCACGGGTGCTCCGGCGGGAGCCGCCAGGTCGATGCCCGAGTGCCTGCCTGCCTCCCGGTCGTTGATGTAGCGGGTCAAGCCGTAAGGGGTGCTTACCGGCGCGTCGACGGGCATGATGAATTCCCCCTCCCACAGGGGACGGGGGGCGGAGTTGCTCTTGGCTTTCCTGACTCTTGCCTGATCTTCCCGTAGCTTTTGCTCAGACCGTGCTTCCGTCTGAGACGGAGTAGCCCGGATGCGGGAGACGGGGAACTGGCGCGGCCGCACGTTGACCATAGCGGTGACTTCGCCAGGCGCGCCCGGCCCCTCGAGTCGTGCCGTCACCAAGGCCTTACCCGGGTCCTGGGATGCCGGGACTCCCACCAGTGCCACCAGGCGGTTGCCCACCTGGAACATGGGCTGTTCCCTTCCAAATGCCTCCAGGGTAGCTGCGGGGAGGGGTCCCCCGATGGTCCACAGGGTACCCAGGGCGGCCTCGCCGGGGGCGAGATCAGCGGGCTCCACGACCAGCAGGAATTGCGGGGATGCGGGCGGGGGGTGGAAAGGCAGAGACTGGCGGCAACCGGTGGTGCCCACCAGGCACAATCCCAGCAGGAAGAGCATCGTTGCCAGCCGGGCGGGAGGCCCGCACTGGGTCTTGCCGGGCACCTTGCCTCACCCCCTGGCCCTTTTGTGTAACATCTTGGCGCCCATTATGGTGAAGTCCTTCCCGGCGAGCCGGCGATTCTCACCACCGGAGCGGGCTCCGGCATATATTATGGTAGCCCAGGGGTATCTGTGGCCTACCAGATTTCCGGGAAGAAAGGAGGTTTAGAAGTGAGCCAGATAAGACAGCAACTGATCGTCACCCGGGAGCCGCTCCGCCTGGAGGAGGTGGTGGCTGAGGGAACGACCCAGCAAAACGTGCTGGGCACCATCGTGGTTCCGCCCCAGAAGCCCAGCGTCACCCAGGTCATCGACAGCATGGGTCAGGTGACCATAACCAAGGTGACTGTTGTCCCCGACAAGGTGCTGGTGGAAGGCATCCTGTCGGTGAAGGTCATCTACGAGGCGGCGGTACCGGCCCAGACAGTGCACGTGGTACACGGTGACATCGCCTTCACCGGGTTCGTGGTGCTCCCCGGCGTGGAACCCGACATGGTCGCCCAGGTGACGGCCGAGATCGAGCACCTGGCGGTGGACGTGGGTGTCGACGGGCGAACCCTGGAGGTGGTTGCCATCCTCCGCCTGACCGCTCGCGTCGTGCGCACCGTGGAACTGGAGGTGGTAACCGAGGTCACCGGGGTCGAGGGTTTGCAGGTCCAGCGGGAGGCTATCCGCACCGAAGTCACTGTGGGTGAGGGCGAGCGGCAGGCAGTGGTGCAGAGCACCATCCCCGTGCCTCCTCAGAAACCTTCTGTTGCCCAGGTCATCGACTTCCTGGCCACCACCCGCGTGACCGAAGTGCGCCCCTTGCCCAACAAGGTAATCGTCGAGGGTGAAATCGACATCAAGATCATCTACGAGGCAGCGGTGCCCACGCAGACGGTGCACGTCCTGCACGCCACCATCCCGTTCCACCAGTTCGTGGAGGTGCCCGGTGCCCAGCCTGGCATGATGGTGACCGCCGACGTCAGCATCGAGCACGCCACCTTCGAGGTGGGGCCGGAAGGGCGCAGCATCGTGGCCCGCATCATCCTGATGGTGCGTGCCCGGGTCACCCGCACGGAAACCATCAACGTGGTGGTCAACGTGACGGGCGTGGCCGGCCTGCAGGTGGAGTTCGCCACGGTGAGAGTGGTCGAGGCACGCGGGCAGGGCACCACTCAGAGTATCGTACGCGAGGTCGTGGACATCCCCGAGACCAAACCCGATGCCGTGCAGATCCTGGACATCCGTACCACGGCCCGCACCCGCCGGGTGATCGTGGTGCCGCGCAAGGTGATCATCGAGGGCACCTTGCAGCAGAAGATCATGTACGAGGGCCGCACCTTCGACCAGGCCGTCCACGTGGTCGAGCACACCACCGACTTCTCCAATTTCGTCGTTAATCTTCCCTTGCCACTGCGCACCGCCGGTTGGTAGATGGTGCCCGCGTGCCAGGATTGGCATGTGGAGCTTGCGACATCGTGGGGCGCCCGCAACTCCGCCCTTGGTCGTGCACGTCCAGCACCGCCTCAGGGCGGGCACTTGACAAGAGCGTATCCGTGTATACAATCATCCTTAAATCCAACAGGAAAGGGGTAAGGGCGGTGGGGGGCAGGCGCATCTTTGTGGTGGATACTACCCTCCGCGATGGGGAGCAGACGGCCGGTGTGGTGTTCACACCCCAGGAAAAGGAGTACATTGCGTGCCTCCTGGACGATCTGGGGGTGGACGAAATCGAGGCTGGCATTCCGGTGATGGGGGGAGCTGAGAAGGAGGCAGTACGGGCAATTGCCCGTCTGGGGTTGAGGGCGAGGGTCATGGCCTGGAACCGGGCGCTCCCGGAGGACCTGCGTCACTCGCTGGAGTGTGAGGTCCAGGCGGTGGCACTGTCCATCTCCGTTTCCGACATCCAGATCCAAAAGAAGTTGAGGGCGACCCGACGGTGGGTTCTGGAAACCATGGCGCGCACCACGGAGATGGCTAGGGAGCAGCGGCTCTACGTCTCGGTGAGCGCGGAAGACGCCTCGCGGGCTGACCCCGATTTCCTCGTGGAATTCGCCAGGACGGCGCGGGACGCGGGCGCTCACCGCCTCCGCTTCTGCGATACAGTCGGCATGATGCATCCCCTGGCGGTGCATGGTGCGGTGGCCCGGTTACTCGAAGCAGTACCGGGGTTGCCGGTAGAGATGCACACCCACAATGACCTGGGACTGGCCACCGCCAACGCACTGGCCGGGGTCATGGCGGGGGCGTCCTTCGTGGGCGTGACAGTGGGCGGGCTGGGCGAGAGAGCCGGCAACGCGGCCCTGGAAGAAGTGGTGATGGGGCTCAAGCACCTTCTGGGGTACGAGACGGGGATTGATACCCGCTGCCTGGCCCGGGTTGCCGATTACGTGGGCGCTGCGGCGGGCAGGCCGGTACCGGCAGGCAAGCCGGTGGTGGGCCCCGGCGTGTTCGCGCACGAGTCGGGGATTCACGTGGACGGCGTGCTGAAGGATCCCAGCACCTACGAACCTTTCGATCCGGCCGAGGTGGGGTTGGTCCGCCGCCTGGTGGTTGGCAAGCACTCCGGTGCGGCTGCCATCCTCGCCTCCTTGCGGAGATCCGGTATTGAACCGGATGGCACCCTGATTCCCGACCTCCTCGCTCGCGTCCGCCAGTGTGCCGTCGATTTGAAGCGTTCGCTTCAGGATTGGGAACTTGTACGCCTGTACCGGAAGCTGGAGGGGCAGCGGATGGCCAATGCTGGGTCGCAGTGACGGGGGGCGAAGGGCGTGGCCCCAAATCGTGCTTCGCTACCGGGGGGCTGGTGGGTTTTAGCTGCCAAGTCGCCGGATGCCGGTTGCTCGGGCCCGGTTGCGCCCGCCGTGTTCCCTGGAAGCCTGTGCCAGAGTGTAACCGGATGGTAATTTTGACGACTGACAAGACCCGGGCAACATGGTAGAATGTGACCTTGGCCAAACGGAGGTGGGGGAGAAGCATGTGGTGCATAGTGAGTTAAAGGGATTGTCCGAAGGCCTCTGGCGCGCCCTGGGGCGGCTGAAGATGGGCCTGGGGGCGTTCTTGGTCCTGCTTGCCCTGGTATCCCTCCCGCAGGGGAAGCCGTTGCTTCTTTTGCTGCTCGGTTTCTTCGCGGCGGGATTCGTTGGGGTGAATGCTGCGGGGCTGGTGTGCCGTCTGGAGCACAGGAGGCTGGCGGAGGTTGCCTCGATGCTGTTTGGGGTCGGGGCGATAAGCTGTCTTGTGGTGGCCACCGGTGGTGCTGACGGGCCGCTGTTGTTTCTGTTCCTGGTTCCGGTGTTCACGCACGGTTTCCGGTCGGGAGCGCGGGCTGCCTACCTGTCGGCGGCAGTCAATTCTGCGGCACTGGCGGTCATCTGTGTGGCTTCGCTGGGGGAAGGTTTTTCGGTCCGGCGCGTGCTGGGACCTGGTGTGGTTGCCGGGGTCATGTGGTTTGAGGCGCGTGCGGTAGCCGTGGTGGTGAGGTATATAGGCGTGCAGCGGGATGAACTCATGCAGCTTGCCCAGCGGGACCCGTTGACGGGGTTGCTCAACCGGCGGTCGCTGTACGATCTGGTGGGGCGTCTGGTGGTGGAGGGAAGGGAGTTTGCGGTGGTTCTGGTGGACCTGGATGGTTTCAAGGCGGCGAACGATGAGCGGGGGCACCTGTTTGGGGACGAGGTGCTGAAGCGGGTGGCGGAGGGGATGCAGCGTGCTGTGCGGCGGGGAGATGTGGTGGCCAGGTACGGTGGGGATGAATTCGCCGTGGTGGTGCCTGGTGGCCGGGAAGAGGGTGAGCATGTGATGCGGCGGCTTGAGGAGGTGGTGGAGAGGGTGAGCCGGGAGATGGGGGTTGATACCGGCCTGTCGGGTGGAGTTGCCGTGTGGCCTGCGGATGGCGCTGCGCTGGAGGAGCTTTTGCAGGTAGCCGACCGGAGGCTTTACCGTGCGAAGGAGCTGAAGGGCCGGAAGCGGCTGGCCCTGGAGGTCATGGAGTAGCCGGGGGGCTGCGGCGCGTGTCAGGGTAGCTGGCGACGGGCGGGCCGGTGGCCGGTGAGATGGAGGTGCGTCAGTGCATTAACTACCATGGCGGAGCGGAGGTTTGCTTTTTACCAAGAGCTGAAGCAGGTGGGTTTACAGGAACTTCAAGAGAGCATGAGCCGGGCCCTGGGGCTGGCGGTTATGGTCGCGTACCCGGATGGGCGTGCGCTGACCGAGCCGTCCAACCTGTGTTCTTTCTGTGCCATGCTGGGCAGCAATGCGGAAGCGCGGGCCAGGTGTGTGGCTTCGCGTGAGGCCTCTGCGAGGGCTGCTGTGGCTGCGGGGGGCGAAGTTTTCCACACCTGTCACGCCGGGCTGGTGCATCTGGCGGTTCCCCTGCGGGTGGCTGGGGAAACGGTAGCGGTGGTGGTGGGTGGCAATGTGGTTTTGCAGCCGCTGGCGGAGGAGGCAGTGGTGCGGCTGGCCCGGGAGACGGGTATTGATGCGGAGAAGCTTCTTGAGGCGGCCGTGGCGGTGCCGGTGTGGACGCAAGAGCGGCTCAGGACGGTCGTGGCGGTGGTACAGAGGGTAACTGACACCGTGGCGCAGCTGCTCTATGCCAAGCAGGAACTGGGGAGAAAAGCGGACGAGCTTGCCGCTCTCTTTGAATTCAGCCAGACTGTTTCCGGGAGCCTCGAGGTGGCGGAAGTGGCCCGGCGGGCGCTGGGGGCCGTGCTGCGGTTGACCGGTGCCACCAGCGGGTCGGTGGTGATGCTTCCTGAGGCGGTGCCGGGGGTTGCGGCTGCCGAGGTGGCGGCCACCGTGGAGCCCTGTGACGAGTTCCGCGTGGTGCCGTCGGGCGAAGTGGTTGCCGCGGTTGAGCGAGAGACCCGTGCCGTTCACTTTAACAGCCGGCCGGGAGGTACGCCCGAAGAGCGGCGGCCGGGGGTAGCCTTACCGCTTATGGTTGGGGGCAAACCAACGGGCGTGCTTACCGTCGCCGGGAGGCCGAAGGGTGTGGGTTTCGCTGAAGACGAGACCGCCTTTCTGACCACGCTGGGCACGAGCCTGGGGCTGGCGCTCGAGAATGCCCGCCTTTTCCGCGAGCTCAAGCTGAGGGCGGCCATGCTGGAATGGTTGATCGAAGTGGGGCGGGTGGTGGCGGGTAGCCTGGACGTGGATGTGGTCGTTGAGTCGGCCCTGGCCAGCGTCAGGGATGTGCTGGGGGCGGAGTGGTGTGTGCTGCGCTTGCTCGATGAGGAGACGGGCGAGCTGGTGCTGAAGGGGAGCCTGGGCATGATGGGCGCGGAGCTGGAGGCCAGTGCAGGCCGCGTCCGGCCCGAGGGTAGCCTGTTGGGCAAAGTGCTGGAGACGGGAGAGCCCGTGGTGGTGGAAGACCTGGCCGCCGGCGGATTGGACATGCATCTGCCCTACTGCTCGGCCGAGATGCGGGCGGTGGCCGTGGTGCCGGTGCGGGGGGTGGGGAAGATTCTGGGCACATTGAAGGTTTATTCCCCCGTACCGCGGCGCTGGACTGAGGAAGAAGTGGGGTATCTGGGGATCGTCGCGAGCCAGACCGGGCTGGCTTTGGAGAACGCCCGCCTCTACTCGTCGCTGCGGGAATACTATCTGAGTGCGGTGCGGGCGCTGGCGGCGGCCCTGGAGGCCAGGGATGTTTACACTCGGGGTCATTCCCTGCGGGTGGCGCGGTGGGCGCGGGCGTGCGCGGGCGTGCTGGGGCTTGGTGCTGAGGAGCAGGAGCAGGTGTACCTGGCGGGGCTGTTGCACGATCTGGGCAAGATCGGTGTGCGCGAAGGCATTCTGCTCAAGCCGGGGCGTCTGGACGAGGAAGAAATGAAGGAAATGCAGGGTCACCCCGTGGTGGGGGCCGGGATCCTGGAGCCGGCCAGGTTTCCGGCTGCGGTCACCGGGGCTGTGCGGCACCACCACGAAGACTACGGTGGCGGTGGTTATCCCGCGGGGCTGGTGGGGGAGGAGATCCCGCTTCTGGCGCGGATCATCCGGGTGGCGGATGCCTACGATGCCATGACGTCGGCCAGGCCGTACCGGCAGGCTTTCAGTGCCCAGCAGGCCCGGGAGGAACTGCGGCGGTGTGCGGGTCGGCAGTTTGACCCGCGGGTGGTCGAGGCGTTCCTGGGGATTCCGGCGGAAGGAATGGAAGATGTTGCCGCCACGGGGGAGGGGGGCACCCTGATAGCTCTGCTGGGCGAGATACTTTTCTCGCTGAGGCAGCCGCGTTGAGCGGTGGCGCTGCTTCACCTTGCCCCCCCGCGGTATGACTCCACGATGGTCAGGGGCTCCTGGAGCACCGGTCTGGTTCCGCATTGGCAGCGCGTAATCTGGTGGGGGGAAAGTCCCGGGCGGTGTCTTCCCCGGGAGAGGTGAACGAGTTGGGTGCGGCGCCGAGGAAGCAAGCGAGGCAGCGGAAAAACAGGGCAACATCGCCTCACCCGGTGCCGCGCCCACTCCACCTTTAGGCTTGAGCACCTGGAACTGGCGAAGAAACGCTTCCCCGACCCGGACGCCATCACGAACTATCTGGCCAGCCGCGACGTCAAGGTCGAGGAACTGGCTTCGGGAGTTTAGCTGTAATCCCAAGATCCATCATTGCGGGGAAACACGCCCTCGCCGCAGCTGGAGTGCATTTCCCGCCAGTTGCGGCCCTTGCGCCCGCCCTCAGGCGGCGTCCCAGTAGTGGTTTTTTCCCGGTTCAGGAGTTCAGCGGTGGTGGGCGCTGTCCTTGCGGTGCGGCGGAAAAGCAGGGGGTGTACCGATATCCGGAACCACTGCACCATGGTGGCTGTTCTTGCGGATGGTGACACGGGATGAGGTCTTGCCTGGCCTAGGAGGAGGTTTCGAGGACAGGTAGAATGGGTAACCCGGCGGGGATGGGTTCCGGAATACGGAATGGGGTGGTCGCCGCGCAGAACGGGGATTCGAAAAGCACGATCCAGTCGACGGTGCGGACGGTGCAGCTGCTCGAGCAGTTGGCTGCTGTAGAGAGGGCCAGCCTTTCAGAGTTGGCGCTAAAGACGGGGCTGAAGAAGACAACGTGCCACCGGTTTCTTAACACGCTTCGTTCGATCGGATATGTCGCCTTGGATGGCGAAGGGCGATATGTTCTCGGCACCAAAGCGTTTAGTCTGGCAATCAACGTCTATTCGCGCATCGCGCTGGTCCAGGTTGCTCGTGATGTCCTGGACCGCCTTGCGCACGTGACTCGCGAGACGGTCAACCTGGCAGTCCTTGACGGTGATAATGTCAGGTACGTCGACAAGAGGGAGTCACCCCAACCGCTCAGCGTGACGGCAAAAGTCGGCGAACAGCGCCCGGCATACTGCACTGCGTTGGGCAAGGCCATGCTCGCTTTCGCAGATCCGGAGTGGCTGAGTGGGTACCTTTCCCGCTGCAGCTTCCTGCCCTGCACACCGAGGACGATTACGGTCCCGGGAGCGCTGCTTTCGGCGCTGGAGGAGGTTCGGAGCACGGGTGTGGCTTTTGACCGCGAGGAAGTGCTCGTAGGCGTGTGTTGTGTTGCGTCTCCTATCTTCGACCGGCAGGCAAAGGTAGCCGGTGCCGTCAGCGTGACCGCTCCGGCGGTTCGTGTTACTCCGGAGGCAGAATCCCACTTCTCGCGCCTGGTTAGGGAGGCCGGTTACGAGATATCCCGGCGGCTGGGATACGTGGGACGGGGATTTCCGAGTTCCGCTGACGCTCAAACAAGGGGGAGTTCGTGAGATGGTGGCAAGCGCAGCACGGAGCGATTGTGGAGCGGGTGCCCGAGTTGCGAGGGGGTCTGTGCATCTGAGCGCCAAGGAGGTTTTGCCTTCGTGTCAGAAGCAAGGGCTGTTGGTCTGAAACGCTTGGAGGTTAACGGGCCTCAGCACGTTGGTGCTCAGTCTTGAAAGCGGAGGGGGAAGGCCCGTGGCAGGTCGGCTCGTAAGGGTGAATCTGGCGGCGGGTGCAGTCACGGATGAGGGGCTGGAGGAGGACTTGGTCCGTCGGTTCATCGGGGGAAAGGGGCTCGGTGCCCACATCTTGTACGGTGAGTTGCCTGCAGGCATAAGTCCTCTGGACAGCCGTAATTTGCTGGTTTTCGCAGTGGGCCCGCTCACAGGTACGCTTGCTCCCGGAGGGTCCCGGACGGTGGTGTGCACGAAAAGCCCGCTGACCGGGTTATGGCTTGATTCCAATTGCGGTGGTCGCTTCGGGAGCACGCTCCGCACTGCGGGAGTAGACGTCTTGATTCTAGAAGGCGCTGCCCCGGCACCCGTCTACGTCTTGCTTACTGATCAGGGAGTTCAAGTGCGGTCGGCCGAGGAACTGTGGGGGCTGGGCACTTTTGAAACCACTTCTCGGCTCAGAGAACTACATGGTGCTGGTTGTTCCGTGGCCTGTATCGGTCCTGCTGGGGAGAGACAAGCCCGCATAGCAAGCATCATAGCGGACGGGCGGGCGTTCGGCAGGGGTGGCGCAGGAGCGGTTATGGGCTCGAAGAAGGTGAAGGCAGTCGTCGTCGCCCGCGGAACCGGGGAGCCGCGCCCCAAGGACGACCGCCTTTTTGCCAGGGCCGTCAAGGAGGCTTTGAACGAAGTTGGGATTCATCCCGATACGGGGGGAGCCCGACCCAGGTACGGGACCAACGCCATCCTGTCTCTCATCAAGGGTGCCGGGGCGTATCCAACCTGCAACTTTCTGGGCCGCGACTTCCCCGGACTGGCAACTCTCGACGAAGAAGCGGTACGCGGTTACTTCACACAGAACAGGGCCTGCCTCGGCTGCCCCATAGCCTGTTCCAAGATATCCCGAGTCAACGAAGGGGAGTACGCGGGGGCGTGGGTGGAAGGTCCCGAATACGAGGACGTTTGGAGCCTGGGGGCTCAGTGCGGGCACGCCAATGTGGCAGCCACTATCAGGGGCGAATATCTTTGCGACGACTGTGGTCTGGATGCCATCTCGGCCGGGGTTGCCGTAGGCTTCGCAATGGAATGTTTCGAGCGCGGGGTCCTGAACGAGTTCGAAATAGGATTCCCGCTACCGTTCGGTGGCTGGCGGGCAGAAATCAAGTTGCTGGAGATGATGGGTCGGGGCGAAGGAATCGGTGCGTTGCTGAGCTGCGGGGTTCGGGAGGCGGCCAGGGTGATTGGCAGGGGTTCGGAAAGGTTTGCCATGCATGTCAAAGGCCTTGAGCTCCCGGCCTACGACCCTCGCGGCGCAGTGGGGATGGGCTTGGCCTACGCCACCAGTGACCGGGGAGCCTGCCACCTCCGTGCTTGGCCCGTTGGGGAAGAGATACTTTCTACGAAAGGGCGCTATGACCCGTTGTCATCGGAGCACAAGGCTGAGCTTGTTAAGTCACAGCAGGACTGGTTTTCGGTGGTTGACTCATGTGGCCTTTGCCTGTTCAGCACATTCGCCCTGAGCCCTGATCAGGTTGCTGACCTCTTATACGCATTCACGGGGTTTGAGGAGCACGGTAGCGGCGACAGTCTGATGCGAATAGGAGAGCGCATTTATAACCTGACCCGTCTCTTCAATGTCCGGGAGGGAGTATCGAGGCAGGAAGACACTTTGCCCGAGAGGTTGCTGAAGGAGCCTCTGGCTGCGGGTCCGGCGGCGGGGAACCTTCCCGACCTCGAAGGGATGCTTTCGGAATACTATCTTGTCCGGGGCTGGGACGCAGAGGGCCATCCTACTGTCACCAAACTCCGCGAATTGGGGCTGATGAATCATGACCACTGAAGCTGTCCAGGTTGACGTCCACATATTCGGCACGCTGTTGCCCGAGGGCGGCAAGCGCGACCTATGCGTGCGGGTGAGTCCTGAACTCTCTATTGCGCTCAAGGAGATCGAACAACGTTTGGCAGTACGGCTCGGGGACCGCCTGGACCGTGATGTCATAGTGCTTGTTAACGGACGGAGGGTGCTGGGAGACTTCTCCGGGTGGACGCTGAAAGAGGGGGACACGGTGGTGCTGGTACCACCCCTGGGTGGTGGTTTCGGGCCCGGTCGGCGATCTTCTTTCCGCCCAGAAGGGGTTTACGTCGCGCTTCTTACCCCCTTCAACAATGACGGTCGCGTGGATGTGGGGGCGGTCCGAGACATTGTGGAGTTCGCCGTCAGCCGAGGTGTGGCGGGGATTTTCCCCGTCAGCAGCGTGGGAGAGTTCATTCACCTGGGGGGCCAAGAGAGGGCTCGACTGATCGAGGCGGTGGTTGACCAGTGCAGGGGAAGGGTGCCGGTAGCAGCAGGGGTTGCCGACACCACGCCGGCCGCGGTCATCGGCCATGCTTCGGTCGCGCAGAGGCTGGGCTGCGATGCCGTGGTGATCTGCCCCCCATACTACTTCCGGCCTTCGGAGGAGCAGGTAGAGAAGCATTTTGAGGTAGTGGCCGATGCATTGCCCGAACTTCCCATCATTCTGTACAACATTCCATCGTTCACCGTTCCCCTCGGTTACGACACGGTGAAACGCTTGAGCCGCAGGCCTAACATCGTAGGGATGAAGGACTCCAGCGGCAGCATGGTCGACATGATGCATTTCATGGACAAAGTCCGCATAGCTGGAGCGGAGTTCAACGTGCTGACCGGCCGCGAGGACATGTTATTCCCTGCCCTGGTGGCTGGAGCTGCGGGGTGCATGGTTGCTTCGGCTGGAATCGTTCCCGAGTTAATCACCAAGATATGGGATTACACGAAGAACGGGAATTTTGATGAAGCCAGGTCGGCGCAGGTATCAATCCTGCAGCTGGTGAGGGCTATGTTTGCCCTTCCGTTCCCGGTCGGGTTTAAGGCTGCTCTGGAGATCAGGGGTTTTCGGGTGGGGGCTTTGCAGCAGCCCCTGTCCAATGCCGAGCAGTACTTGGCTTCGGGGGTGAAGGCCAGGATCAACAAGTTGCTGTACGCCTTAGCCGAGAGTTACGGGTTTGAGGTGCGGGTGAGCTAGGTTGGCGGTGGCGTAGAGAGGCAGACTCGCGGCAGGTTGGAGAACGAACGCTCAAGGTGGTGAGGTGGGGTGGCAGGAGCGGGAGGCCGGGAAGAACTGTTCGAGAGGTGCCGGCGGCGGCTGGATCCCGCGGATCTGGTAAGGCTGCTGAGTGACTGCCGCCCTCGTTCGCGAAGGGGCGACGGAACTCTCGCTGAGGATCGGGGGGGAGCGAGTGATGGTGTCTCGCAGGGCAAGACGAAGATGTCAGGTCGTGAGACGGTGCGGGGAGGGAAAGAGGCGATCTCTCGGGAATCTCGTTGGGCAAGAATCCGTTCCGAATCGTAAGACGGACGGGAGGCACCTACGTGGCAGCGAGTAGCCGGTACGAATATTACCGGGTCCATGCGGTGGAGCGAGCGCTGGATATCCTGAAGCTATACAGTGTGGAACAGCATGAGCTGTGCCTGGCTGACATCGCTCAGAAGCTGGGGGTGCACAAGAGCACCGCCCACCGCCTGGTGCGAACCCTGGAGAGGGCGGGCTTTCTGACCCGGAACAGCAACACGGGGGCGTACGGCCTGGGCCTCAAGCTGGTTGAACTGGGAGCGGTCGTCCTCAACAATCTGGAGTTGCGCCGCCAGGCCAGGTTGCATCTGGAGCGGCTCCACAGGGATACCCAACAAACGGTGCACCTTGCCATCCTCGACGATGGCGAGGTGGTGTACGTGGACAAGATCGAGGGGAATACCCCGGTGCGGCTGTACTCTCAGGTGGGGCGACGGGCGCCGGCGCATTGCACGGCGCTCGGCAAGGTGTTGCTGGCCCATCTCCCCCCGAATGCTGCCCGGGAGATCCTCATCCGTAAGGGAATGCGCCGCTACACCCCCGACACCATCGTGTCCGTCTCCGAACTCATGCAACACCTGGTCACGGTCAGAGAGCGCGGGTATGCCCTTGACCTGGTGGAACACGAGCCCCTGGTGCACTGCGTTGCCGCTCCCATCCGGGATTACACTGGACGGGTGGTGGCGGCTCTCAGTGTGACTCTGATCGCAGCGCGTGTTCCCGAGGAGGAAATCGCGCGGCATGTGGCCTTGGTGAAACGAACCGCGGCGGCCATCTCCGCCGATATGGGCTGGGTGGCACCCTCCGATGCCGGTGGCGCTCGTCCGGATGAAAGTCATGATCTTGTGGGGATGGACGGGTGCCGCGCCCGGCCTGCTTGAGGGAGTAAGTGGTGGTTAGGTGAGGTACGTCGTGAAGAGGTTGCTGGCATCGTCACTTGGGGTCGTGGTCCTTTCGGTGGTGCTCTCGCTGGTCGCCCTGTGCGCGTGTGCACTGGCCGCGGGGGCAAATCCCCTCACCGTCCTCGCAGCCCTGGCTCAGGGGGCGCTGCAGGGTCGGTACGCCGTCCTGGCGACCTGCGCCGAACTGGCCGCCATTACCCTGTGTGGCCTGGCCGTGCTGATCCCCTTTCGAGCGGGATTCTTCAACATCGGGGGCCAGGGCCAGCTAGAGGCAGGGGCACTGGCAGCTGTAACGGTGGCTTTGCAGATGCACCTGTCGCCGTGGATCACCATTCCTGCCGCCCTGGTGGCTGCGTCCCTGGTGGGTGCCTTGACCGTGGTGGTCCCCCTGGTGCTGCGCCTCCGCCGTGGCGCCAGTGAAGTTACTACCACCATCATGATGAATTTCGCCTGCGTGCAGTTCATGTACGCTATGGTCACGGGGCCCATGAAAGATCCCCGCGCATTCTACGGGACCACTCCCGCCATCCCTGAGGCCTACCGGTTGCCCGTTCTGGCGGGCGGGGTGCACGCCGGCATATGGCTGTCCGTTGCCCTGGCAGTGGTGCTGTACATGGTGCTGAAGTCCACCGTATTCGGCCTCCACGTGAGCGCGGTAGGGGGAAATCGCTCTGCCGCGCTAGCAGCGGGTATCCCCGTAGACCGGGTCATGGCCCGGGCCGTGCTCCTGGGTGCGGCCCTGGCGGGCCTGGCGGGGGGAGTGCAGGTCCTGGGTTTGACTTACCGGGTGGCGGAGGGCTGGTCCAAGTCATGGGGCTTCACGGGCATTCCCGTTGCGCTGCTCGGGGGTAACCCACTGGGCGTGTTACTGGTGGGTTTCGTGTTCGCCGTACTGGAAACGGGGTCGCGGTCGATGCAGGCGGCCACCGGGGTCCCGGCCGCCCTCATCTACCTTTTTCAGGGCTTGCCGGTACTCATCTTCCTGGCATTGAACGCCAGCGCCATTCTGCGGAGAGGCAGGCAGCAGTCATGAATCAAGCATGGTGGGGAGACTTCCTGCTGGCCACGCTGAGGGCAGCGACGCCCCTGGCCTTCTGTGCCCTGGGTGTGCTGTTGTCGGAGCGAGCGGGCGTGCTCAACATCGGGGTGGAAGGTGCCATGCTGGCGGGGGCCCTGGCAGCCGTGATGGCCGGGGTACTCACGGGCAGCGCCTGGGCGGGTCTCCTCCTCGCCTGTGCTGTGGGGCTAGGCGCCGGGCTGATCCTGGGGGCTCTTACCGTCCTGCTCCCGGCCGACCAGGTGGTGGTGGGTATAGCTTTCAACCTGGTTAGCCTTGGGGTAACCAGTTTCATTTACAAAGTGATGGTTGCCCGGGGCGTGCAGCTCATTGGGCCGGCGGCTCTGGCCTCCCTCTCGTCGGCGTTCCCGCAGGCGCGTGCCGGGGGCGTCTGGGCGTCCATCTCGCCGCTCACGTACGCTGCACTGGCGGTGGCCGTGCTCATGTACGTGTTCCTGTTCCGCAGCGGGCCTGGGCTCTTGTGGCGGTCGGTGGGAGAGAGCGCGCACGCTGCCCACGCAGCCGGCATTGACGTTTTCCGCGTGCGGCTGCTGGCGCTGGTGGCTGGTACTGTCCTCTGCTCTTTGGGAGGGGCGGCACTTACCGTGGCCTGGGTGCGCAGTTTCACCGACAACATCACCATGGGCCGGGGGTTCATCGCCCTGGCTGCTGTTTACTTCGGACGCTGGCATCCGGTGTGGGCACTGGGCGCCTGTGTCCTGTTCGGGGCGGGTGAGGCCCTGGCCTTTCGCGCCCAGGCCTCTGGAATGGGCCTGAACCCGTACTACTATATGATGCTGCCGTACGTGCTCACCTTGCTGGCGGTGGCGGTGATGGGTCGTGCCCTGGGCCCCCGCGATGCGGGCAAGCCTTACGTGAGGGGTTAAAGAGGGGGGTGAGCAGGGTAACCGGAGCCTTTGCCAAGAGACGAGGACCGCGATGGGAATGAAAGGGGGAGCAAGGATGCGCAAGTTGATTCGCGGTGTGGCTCTGCTGTTGGCGGTGCTCATGATGGTATCCGTGGCGGGATGTGCTGGGAAGAAAGTGGAACAGCCGCAGCAGCCCGCGGAACAGGCGAAGCCAAAGGTGAAAGCGGGGATCATGTACGCCATCATGAACCCCGCACGGGCTGGCGGCTGGGACCGGGCTGACTGGGCGGGGATAGAGTACCTCAGGAAAGAGCTGGGCTGGGAAGTGACCGTGGCTGAGGGCGTTCCTTACCCGCAGACCGCTGCCACCGCTGCCGGCTATGCGGAAAAGGGCTACGACATCGTCATCTTCCCGGACAACGGGCAAATAGAAGCGTTCAAAGAGGTTCCGCCCAAGTATCCGAAGACCTGGTTCGTGATGACGTCGCTCTGCGATGAATTGCCCAACTCGCCCCGCGTGGCTGCGTGGTTCCCTGATCTGTATGTGTACGGTAACGTGGTGGGCGCCATCGCGGCCAAGGCGAGCAAGACCGGGACCATCGGCGTGATCGGAGGAGTTCCCATCCCCGCCCTGATCACCATGTACAGCGGCATCATCGAGGGCGCCAAGTACGTGCGACCCGATGCCAAGGTGCTGGTGTACTGGGTGGGCGACTGGGTGGACGTGCCCAAGCACCGGGAGGTGACCACCCTGCAGGTCCAGCAGGGGGCGGACGTCATCTTCGCCGTGAGCGGTCCGGGCACCACGGGGGTGTTTGAGGGCGCCGAGGCGGGCGGGGCCAAGGTCATCGGGTATGCGGCCGACTGGTATGAAGACGCCCCCAAGGCGGTGCTCACCAGCGTCCTGATCGACAAGCGTCAGATGTACCGGGACATGGCGGAGCAGTTCATGTCCGGCAAGCTGGAGAAGAAGATGGTGAACTGCGGGGCCGAGTTCTTCAAGGTGGCGGACTTCCGCGGCAGCCTGCCTGCGGATAAGGTCAAGGAGATCGAAGAACTGGTCGGCAAGATGCAACAGGGTGAGATCGTCATCCCCGTGAAGATCCACGAGGAGATCGCCAAGAAGTAGTGTGTGGCACGGGCGGGAGGGGCCGGGCTCGGGCAGGTTGATGGGCTGGCACTTCCCGCCCGCAACTGAGGAGGATGGGCATGGATGCCGTGGCCGCGCGGGCGGCGGAGCCGGGTCCGGCCGTGTGCATGGAAGGGATATGCAAGTCCTTTGGCCGATTGCGGGCGCTGAATGACGTTTCCCTGTCGCTGGCACCCGGGGAGATACGGGCCCTGGTGGGCGAGAACGGGGCGGGGAAGACCACGCTGATGAACGTGCTGTACGGGATGTACCGCCCCGACGCAGGCCGCATCCAGGTGTGGGGCCGGGAAGTGGGTCGGGACTGGTCGCCCAGGCAAGCGATCTCCTGGGGTATAGGGATGTTACACCAGCATTTCTCGCTCATTCCCAACCACACGGTCCTGGAGAACATCGTGATGCCGAAGCTGCGGTGGAAGCAGTTGTTTCCCCCCTGGGGGCAGCACCGGGAAGAGATAGAGAAACTCTGCGGCCGGTACGGATTCTCGGTGGACCCGGGGAGCATGGTGGGGTCGCTTTCCGTGGGTCAGCAGCAGCAGGTCGAGATCCTGAAGTTGCTATATCAGGGGGCGAAGGTTCTCATCCTGGACGAACCCACGGGTGTCCTTACCCCCCAGCAGACGGACGCCCTGCTTCGTCTGCTCGTGGTCTTGCGTTCCCAGGGACTGTCCGTCGTCTTCATAACCCACAAGCTGGCGGAAGCCTTTGCCGTGAGCGATACCATCACCGTCCTGCGCGGCGGAAAGCACGTGGCGACCCTGGCGCGGACCCAGACGACGCCGGAGGAGGTGGCCCGCTTGATGGTGAGCAGGCCCACGCTCGAGGTCACCAGCGGCCACCGCGCCCCGGCCGGAGAGAGGGTGGTGCTGGAGGTTACCGACCTGGTGGTGGAGGACGAGCGGCATAAGACGGTGCTGGACCACGTCTCCCTGTGCGTGCGGGCAGGCGAGATAGTTGGGGTTGCCGGAGTGGCCGGAAACGGGCAGACGGAACTGGCCGAGGCGCTCGTGGGTATCCGGCGGGTGCACGCCGGGAGGATCAGGATCGACGGTCAGGATGCGACAGCGTGGAGCATCGGCCGGCGCCGACGGTGGGGCCTGGGGTTCATCCCGGAAGACCGCCATCTTTACGGCATGGTGCCCGAGATGAGCGTGGCCGAGAACCTGGTACTGGACCGGGCCACCTCCCAGCCTTTCTCGCACGGGGGTATCCTCCACCGGCAGGTTATCGAGCACGCCGCCCGCGAGGCTATCTCCACTTACGATGTGCGCGCTCCCGGGCCGGACGTTCCCATCAAGAACCTGTCCGGCGGTAACCAGCAGAAGGTGGTGCTGGCGCGAGCCCTAGCCGGAGGGGCGAAAGTTTTGGTGGTATGCGAACCGACGCGGGGTCTGGACTTTGCCGCCACTGAGTACGTGCGCAAGCGCCTGGCAGCCAGTGCCGAGGAAGGGATGGGCGTGCTGCTCATTTCCAGTGAACTGGAGGAACTCCTGTCCCTTTCCCACCGGCTGCTGGTGATGTACCGGGGGCGGGTGGTGGGGGAATTGCCGCGGGAAAGTTTCGACGTTGAGCGGATCGGTCTGCTGATGACGGGGCAGACACGGACGCCTGCGGTCGAGCCGAACAAGGGGGATGAGCGTGGAACCGACGGTCAAGGTACTGGGCATTTCGGGCAGTCCGCGCAAGGGCAATAGTGAGTTCTTGCTGGAACAGGCCCTGGATGCAGCGCAGGGCGTGCACCTGGGCATGGTTCAGTGCACCAGCTACTCGGTGCGGGGCAAGAAGTTCGGGCCCTGCCTGTCCTGCTTCCGGTGCGCCGACCTGCAGGGTGAGTGCGTGATCAGGGATAGCTTCCAGGAATTGAGGGATCTCTGGCTGGAGGCGGATGTAATCCTCTACTCGGTGCCGGTGTACCACATGGGTATGCCCGGGCAATTAAAGTGTTTCATTGACCGGTTGGGCAATTCCCTGTTTGCGCGCTTCCGCCACCTCTTTCCCCAGGGCGTGGACACCCTGCCCAAGCACCTGAAGGTGGTCGGAAGCATCGCCCAGGGGGTGCATCTCTGTTCCGGACAGGAACACACCCTGACCGACCTGATAAACCATGCCCTGGTCATGCAGTGTATCCCCGTGGCGGGGGACATGTGGGAGTCCTACATCGGCGCCGCTGGCTGGACGTCGGGGAACATCGACCGCAAGGCTTTGGCGGAGCAGTTGCAAAGCGGCCAGGCCGACGCCACCGTGCTGGTGAAGGCAGCGCGCGACGTGGGGCGCAGGGCCGTGGAATTGGCCTTCATCCTGAAGGCCGGGGTGGGTGTGCTGGGGGAGAAGCTCCGCGGTGACCCGGCTTACCTGCCTCTCCTGGAACGGGTTGAGGGGCAGTAGCACTGGACGGGGGGCTTTGCTTTGGGACGGACGGAGCTGAAGGAGCGCATAATCGCCAGCGGGCTGATAGCCGTGTTGCGCCGCATCCCGGGAGACCGGCTGGTACCGATCGTCGAGGCCCTCTCCGGGGGTGGGGTGGGCGTGGCTGAGATCACGTGGGACGATGAGGGATCGCTCCGGCTGCTGGGAAGGGCAGTCGAGGTATCGGGCCAGGACCTCCTCTGGGGCATGGGAACCGTCACCACGACCGACCAGGTCCGGCGGGCGGTGGGGGCGGGGGCGCGATTCATAGTGACCCCGGTGCTGGTCCCGGAAGTAATCTCCGCCTGCCTGGACCTGGACGTGGTTTGCATTCCGGGTGCGTTCTCTCCCACCGAGATCTATTCGGCCTGGAGGGCCGGTGCGGACCTCATCAAGGTTTTCCCGGCCTGCGTGCTGGGTCCCTCTTACTTCCAGGAGATGCGGGGGCCGTTCCCCGGGGTGCCCCTGGTGGCGGTGGGGGGTGTGGATGCCTCCAATGCGGGGTCTTTCCTGCGGGCAGGCGCCTGCGCTGTGGCGGCCGGGGGCAAGCTGGTTCCCCGGCACCTGGTGGAGACGGACCAATGGAACACCCTGGTGGAGACCGTGAGCAGGTTCGTGGCCGCGGTCAGGGAGGGAAAGGGTTCTTGTTCGCACTAGCGGTGGATGAGAGCCGGTGCAACCGCTGCCGCAGGTGCGAGGTTGCCTGCCAGCTCCGGGCGGAGCGTGGGGCTGGGGGTGTGCCCCGGATCAGGGTGGAGGAGGATGGCTGGCCGATCATCAGGATTTGCCGGCAGTGCGAGGGTGCCCCTTGCGCCGAGGCCTGCGTTAGCGGGGCCATCCGCAGCGATCCCGGGCGGGGCACCGTGCAACTCGATCCGTCGCTGTGCGTGGGCTGCTGGGCCTGCGTTATGGAGTGCCCGTTCGCGGCAGCGTTCATGACGCTTCTCCCCGACGGACGGTGGCAGGCGGTGAAGTGCGACGGCTGTTCAGACTTCCCCGTACCGCTGTGCGCGCGGTTTTGCCCCACGGGGGCCCTGCGGTGGAGCGGGAGGGCCGAGGGCGTGGCTGCGGGGGTCAGGCGTCGGCGTGCTGCCCGCCTCGGTCGGGGGGTGCTCCGTTGAGAAGGTACGTAGTGGTAGGCAACAGTGCGGCCGGAGTAAGTGCCATACGCAGCATACGGGCCTACGACGGTTCCGGTCCCATCACCCTGGTGTCCGAGGAGCCCTACCCGTTTTATTCCCGCGTGCTCCTCACCCACTACGTGGCCGGTCGGGTACCCCGGGAGCGGCTGTTCCTGGTGGGGGAGGGGTTTTACCGGGTCCACGGCGTGGAAGTCTTGCTGGGCGTGCGCGTAGTGGGCCTGGACGTCTACGGCCGGCGGCTCGAACTGAGCGATGGCCGGGTAATTCCGTACGATGTTCTCCTGGTGGCCACCGGGGCCCGCCCCGTGCTGGCGCGCCCCTTTTCGCCCGCACGGGAGGGAGTGATGGGCCTTCGCTTTCTCGGGGATGCCGAGCGGCTGAGGCGGGCAACTGCGGCGGGGGCGCGCGTGGCGGTAGTCGGCGGGGGACCCGCAGGCATCAAGCTGGCCTGTGCCCTGCGGGAGGCGGGTGGAAATCCCACCCTGCTGGTGAGTTCCCCTCACATCCTGTCCCAGGTAGCGGACGACGAGGCTGCCCTTCTACTGGAGTCGCGTCTTGCTGCCCATGGATTGAGGGTGCGGTGTGGTGTGGAGGTCAGGGAGGTGGCCGGCGGCCCCCACGGGGTCGAGGGCCTGGTGCTCAGCGACGGTACCTGCGTCGCCTGCGACCTGGTGGTGGTGTGCAAGGGTGTGGAGCCCAGGGCCGAACTCCTGGCCGGCAAGGCAGAGGTGCGTCGCGGCGTAGTGGTGGATGACCGCATGCGCACCAGCCTGCCGGAGGTCTACGCGGCCGGAGACGTGGTGGAATGCACCGACGTGGCCTGGGGGCAAGGCCGGGTCGGCGCCATATGGCCGCACGCTGTGGCACAGGGTAAGGTGGCGGGGGCGAACATGGCTGGAGTTCATCTGCTGTTCCGAGGGGCGCTGGCCAGGAACTCGCTGGACGTCTTCGGCCTTCCCTTCGTGTCCATGGGCGTGACGCGGGTCCCACCGGAGCCCGGCTGGAGTTCTCAGGTGCTGCGGGACGGCGACGCCTACCTGAAGCTGGTGTTCCGGGGGGGTCGCATCGTGGGCGCCGTCCTCGTGGGGTGCGCGGGACTGGCCGGAGTGATCCAGGCCGCCATACGCAGGGGAGACGGGGCCTGGCAGCAGCGCATCGCCATTGCAGGGATCCCGGCCGAACGGGCCAGAGAGGTATGTCAAGGGGGGATACCGGGTGCAGAAGGTTCTGGTGGTTGACCCCAACCTTTGTACCGGATGCCGCCAGTGTGAACTGGCGTGCTCGTACCATCACGAGGGCTTTTACTCGCCCCACCTGTCCCGCATACGCGTGGTCAAGTTCGAGGACAGGTGCCTCAACGTCCCGGTGGTGTGCAGTTACTGCGAAAGGCCGCCGTGCGAGGAGGTGTGCCCGACGGGGGCCATGTCCCACGCTGTCGGCCAGACTTATGCGGTCGTGGTGGAAGAGAGGTGCATTGGGTGCAAGGAATGCGTCCACGTTTGCCCGCTGGGGGCGGTCGGCATCCACCCGCGCAAGGGTACGGCTATGCGTTGTGACCTCTGCCGGGGGGACCCGGCGTGCGTGAAAGTGTGCACGGCGGGGGCGCTCAAGTTCGAGCCGGTGGAGGAAGAGGTGCGTGACAGGAGGCGGGCGCGGGCCGGGGCCCTGGGCCTTGTGTAGCCGAAAGGGGGACAGGCGACATGCGGGACATACTGGGAGACATCCTGTATGTGGATTTGACGGAGCGGCGCAGCTGGCGGGAGCCCGTCACTCCCCAGCGGGTGCTCGATTTCCTGGGTGGGCGGGGGATCAACGCCAGCCTGTTGTGGGAGCTGCTGGAGCCCGGCACTGACCCCCTGGGGCCCGCCAATCCCCTCATCTTCGGGACCGGGCTGGTCACCGGTACAGAAGCACCCAGCTCGGGCCGGACGACGGTGGCCTGCCGGAGCCCGGCGACCGGCTGGTACTTGAAGACCAGCGGTGGCGGTCACTGGGGGGCCGAGTTGAAGTATTCAGGGTACGGCTACCTGGTGGTACTGGGCAGGGCGGAGGAGCCGGTTTACCTGTGGATCGACGATGGCCGGGTGGAAATCCGCGATGCCAGGCAGGTTTGGGGTAAGGACGTGCGGGAAACCGACCGGGCCATCAAGGCAGAGGTGGGGGACGAGGACATCCAGGTGGCCGCCATCGGGCCGGGCGGCGAACGCCTGGTGAGATTCGCCGGCATCATGTTCTCCGTGTACAACGCCGCCGCCCGGGGCGGGGCGGGAGCGGTCATGGGCTCCAAGAATCTGAAGGCGGTTGCCGTGCGCGGTCGAGGGGGAGTGCGTCCGGCGCAGCCGGCACGTTTCCACGAGCTCGCGCGCGCCTGCCATGAATCCCTCAGCGCGGATTCAGGCTTCGCCGGTCTGGGCAAGTACGGTACCTCGGGCAGCCTCAATGCCATCAACGAAGTGCGTGCCCTGGCCTCGTACAACTTCCGGCGCGGACACCTGGAAGACGTGTATCCCATCACGGGTCAGTACCTGGCCGAAGCGGGCTATCTCAGGCGGAGGGCGGCGTGCTTTGGCTGCATAATAGGTTGCCACCGTTACACTGAGATCAGCCGCGGCCGCTACGCCGGCACCTACACCGGAGGCCCGGAGTACGAAACCTTCTGCGCCCTGGGCTCGGGGTGCGGGCTGCTCGACACCGAGGCGGTGATCAAGGCCAACGAGCTGTGCAACCTGTACGGCCTCGACACCATTTCTTGCGGTTCGGTCATCCAGTGGGCTATGGAGTGCTACGAGAAGGGGCTCCTTTCGTCCGGGGACCTGGACGGCCTCGACCTGCACTGGGGTAACGGCGAGGCCGTGGTGGAAATGGTGCGCCGTATCGCGTGGCGCGAGGGGTTCGGTGACGTGCTGGCGGATGGGGTCAGGGCGGCAGCGGAGAAGGTGGGAGGCGACTCCTACAAGTGGGCCGTGCAGGCCAAAGGCCTCGAGCAGTCCCGGGTGGACACCAGGTCGGCGAAGTCGTACGCGCTTGCCTTCGCCGTCAACCCCCGGGGGCCAGATCACCTGCACACGGAGACTTTCGCTGAGTTCGGCCTCAGCCCGGAGGGGCGGGCTCTCATTGCCCGCATCACCGGGGACGAGAAGTACGCCAACTCGTACCTGGGGGAGAAGCGGGCCGAGATCGTCCGCTGGCACGAGGACTGCTATGCCGCCACCGATGCTCTCGGGTTCTGTGCCTTCACCAGCACGGCCCTGTATGGTGTAACCCCGCAGCTCATGGCCCAGGTATTCGCAGCGGCCACCGGCTACGAGATGAGCGAGGAGAGTCTGATGGAGGCAGGGCGCCGCATAGTGACTCTGGAGAAGTGCATCAACGTGCGGGAAGGCGCCACACGGGAGCACGACGTCCTGCCCTGGAGGATGATGCATGAGCGTTCTCCCGACCGATCCGACCCCGATGCCATCAATTCACCCGAGGAACTGGCCCGCATGCTGGACGAGTACTACACCCTGCACGGCTGGGACCTCGAGACCAGCTGGCCTCTGGAGAGCACGCTCAGGAAACTGCGGCTGGGCACGGTCGCGGATGAACTGGCCGCCATCGGCCGATTGGTGGCCCGTTAGACTGGGGTAGGCGTGTCAAGTGGTACGGATGTACGAGTTGAGCGGGGGTGGTGGAGTGTCGGTCTGGCACATTACCGCTGAAGACGTGGACGCGCTGTTGGAAGGCCTGGCCCTGTTTGGCACCGGCGGTGGGGGAAGCCCGGCCTGGGGACGGGCGATTATGGAACGGGACCTGGCCCGGGGTCGGCAGTACACCCTCATTCCGCCGGATGAGGTCCCGGATGAGGCGCTGGTGGTGAGCGGTGGTTACATGGGCTCGGTGAAGGTCCTGGACGCCATGGGCTTTGACGAGGTGGCGGAAGGCTGGGAAGCCCGGTTCGAACTGCGAGAAGCCCTGCGGGTGATGGAGGAGATCCTGGGCCGGCGGGTGGACTACGTGGTGCCCTTCGAACTGGGAGGCCTGAACACGCCGGTGGTCCTGAGCCTGGGGGCGCGCGCGGGGATACCCGTGGTGGACGGTGACGCCCTGGGTCGGGCGGCGCCGGAAACCCAGATGACGAGCTTCATCGGGCACGGCATCAGCCTTACCCCCATGCCCCTGGTGGATCGAGCCGGTAACACCGTGGTCGTGAAGGAAGCGGTTGACCCCGTCTACCCCGATGTGCTGGGAAGATGGGTCATCACCCAGGGCGGGGGAACCGGTGCCAACAATCACTATCCCATGTCAGGTCGGCAACTGAAGGCGGCGGTCATTCCCGGGACCATCTCTATGGCCCTGAACGCAGGGAGGGTCGTAAGGCGGGCACGTGAGCAGGGCCGGGACCCGGTGGCTGCCTTTGCCCGGTTCGCGGGGGGCACTGTGCTCTTTAGGGGGATGGTGGCCGAGGTTGCTGGCGAGGATCGGTTCGGGCACTACCTTACCTCGGTGACGGTACGGGGCGTGGGAGAAGATACCGGCGCCACCATGCGGCTGGTCATCAAGAACGAGACCATGGCTGCCTGGATCGACGACCAGCTGGCGGCGGTGTTGCCGGACCTCGTGTGCATGCTCGAACCCGAGACCGGGCGGGGCATCATGAGCGTGGACCTGCGCGCCGGGCTCCCCATGGCGGCGGTGGCCATACCGTGCCATCCCAGGCTGCGGGCGGCCCTGGCCACCCCGCAGGGGGCGGCGGCTTTCTCCGGAGCCAGGTACGGTTGCCCGGACATCCGGTATCAGCCCCTTGAGGAATTGCTGGCCCGACTGGGGAAGCCTTTGCCCGGCACGGCCGGATCGGGCCGGGAGGAGGGATAGGCGTGTCCCATGCCGCGATCCGGACCCGGCAGGATGCCGAAGACCTGGTACGCGGGTGTACCCTGCTGGGGACGGGGGGAGGAGGCGGACCGCAACGGGGGCTGGAGCTCCTGGTGGGAGCAGTGAGCCGGGCCGGCGCTGTCTCATGGGTGGACCCGGTGGTCATCCCCGATGATGCCTGGACCGTGTGCTTGTTTTACATGGGTTCCATTGCGCCCCCGGGCGAGGATGTGCCCCGGCGTCTCAAGGAGCTCAACATGGAGGTACGGGTGGAGAAGGAGCTGTGCCGGGCCTTCGCGGAGCTGGCTGCCTACGCCGGTGTGAGGCCCCAATACGTGGTGGCAGCCGAAATGGGGGGCCTGAACACAGCCGCTCCCATCGACGCCGCCGTGGAGCTGGGACTGCAGGTGGTGAACGGCGACTACGGCGGTCGCGCCATTCCCGAGATCACCCAGTCGTGCGTGGCCGTAACGGGACACGAGGTATGCCCCCTGGCCTTCTGTGACTACGCGGGCAGTGTCACCATCGTGAAGTCCGCTCCTTCGTACAAGATGGTGGAGCGCATCGGCAAACTGGTCAGCGCTGCCTCCTTTGGGCTGGTGGGGTCGGCCGGCTTCCTGCTCCGGGGGCGCGACATGAAACAGGCCGTGATCCCGGGAACCCTGCAGTTGGCGCTTGAGTTGGGGTGGACCATGCGCCAGGCCCGGGAACGGGGGCAGGACCCGGCCGCGGCCGCTGCTGGGTTCCTGGACGGCTGGTTGCTGTTCCGGGGTCGGGTCGCCCAAAAAGAGTGGGAGAACCGGGAAGGGTACATGTACGGCTGGTATCGTTTGGCCGGGAGTGGCGAATTCACGGGCCGGACGCTGAAGGTGTGGTTCAAGAACGAGAACCAGGTCACCTGGCTGGACGATGAACCTTACGTCACCAGCCCCGACCTGATTTGCTCCGTGCTGGAGCCCGAGGGAGAGCCCATCACCAACTCCGAGATCGCGGTCGGGCAGGAACTGGCCATCGTGGGAGCGCGAAGCCACCCCCGTTACCGATCGCCGGAGGGGCTGGCGGTTTTGGCGCCGCAACACTTCGGATTCGAGCTGCCATACGTGCCCATCGAAGAAGTGGTGGGTAGGCCCGGGTGGTCGACGTGATCACCGTAACGGTGAGGACCGGGGGTGGCATCGGCGGCCAGATGAGAGTGCAGCCCACCAGGATGCAGGTGGTGGAGGGAACCACCGTGGCCGGCCTCCTCGATCAGTTGAAGGAGGCCACGGGCCAGGACCTGACCCGCCCCTACATCCTGGTGGCTGTGAACGGGCGGCGCGTGAGTGAGGAGGAAAGCCGCACCTGGACTCTGAAGGACGGGGACGTGGTCTCCGTGGTGGCCGCCACCGCCGGTGGCTAGCTGCGTGGCGAATGGAAGGACCGCCAAGGGAGAACGGATGCAGCTCAAGCCTTGGCGTGGTGCAGGGAGGGAAGTCGTTGCCAGCTTATGACGTGGTGACGTGCGGGGAACCCATGGTGCTGTTCAGCGCGGGTAGTGCCGGCCCGCTGCGTCACGTGAGTTCGTTCAGGAAATACGCGGCCGGGGCGGAGCTCAATTTCAGTGTGGGATTGGCTCGCTTGGGCCTCCGGCCCGGATACATCACCCGGGTGGGGGACGACGAGTTCGGCCACTACATCCTGGCCTGCATGCGCATGGAGGGCCTTGATACCTCGCTGGTCAACGTCGATCCGGAGCGTCCCACGGGGGTGTACTTCAAAGAATACCGCGGCCTGGGGGACCCGCGTGTTTACTACTACCGTCGGGGTAGCGCGGCCAGTGCCCTCAGCCCGGAGGACGTGGATCCCGCCTGCTTAGAGGGAGCGAGGCTGGTTCACCTCACGGGTATCACCCCCGTCCTCAGTCCGCTGTGCCGGGATACGGCCATGTACCTGGTTGATCTGGCCAGGAGCCGGGGGGTGCCGCTGTCCTTCGACCCCAACGTGCGGCTCCGGTTGATTGAAAAACAGCGGGTCCGGGAGGTCATGATGCCCTTTGTGGCTGCGGCGGAACTGCTGCTCCTTAACGAGACCGAACTGGAATTACTTTTCGGCACCAGGGATGCGGTGACCGCCTCCCGGGAGGTCTTGGGTATGGGGCCGCAGGTGCTGGTGGTAAAGAGGGGCGCGCGGGGGGCGGTGGCCGTCAGCGCCCGGACGGGCCAGACGGTCGCAGCCGAGGCATTTTGCCCCTCCCGCTTCGTGGACCCCGTGGGTGCAGGGGATGGCTTCGACGCCGGTTTCGTGTTCGGGTACCTCAACGGCTGGGCCCTGGAGGACTGCTTACGCCTGGCCAACTACGTGGGGGCATGCGCCACCACGGTGATGGGGGATTACGAAGGGTACCCCTTCTTGCGGGAAGTCGAAGCCAGCGGTCTATTGCCCCGGGGCCGGGTGGTCTCGACGGGCAGTTAGGTGGTAGGGACAGGGGGAAGAGAGATGCCTTCGTTGTCGGAACTGGTGGTCGGCCTCAGACAATCCGGCATCAGGGAGATCATGAACCTGGCCATCGGGATGCCCGACGTGATACGGCTGGAGGTGGGGGAGCCGCTCTTTCCCACACCGCCCCACGTCGTGGAGGCGGCCAGCCGTGCTGCCCGAGAGGGTTACACGAAGTACACGGCCAATGCCGGACTGCTCACCCTGCGGGAGTTGATAGCCCGACGCCTGAACGAGGACTACGGTCTGGCCGTGACGGCCGACCATGTGGCGGTCACGGTGGGAGGGGTGGGTGCCGTATCGACGGCCGTGCGCGCCGTGGTCGATCCGGGCGACGAGGTGCTCATACCCGATCCCGGGTGGCCCAACTACGAAATGATTGTCCGCTGTGCGGGGGCCCAGGCGCGGCGTTACCCGCTGCTGCCGGAGAACGGGTTCCTTCCTGACCCAGCCCTCATCGATCGGCTGATCGGCGAGCGCACCCGGGCCCTGATCGTCAATTCGCCTTCCAACCCGCTGGGTACCGTCTTCGGGAAGGACCTGGTGCGCGAGCTGGTGGATCTGGCCCGGCGCCGGGACATCTTCCTGATATCGGACGAGGTGTACGAGAAGATCGTATTCGAGGGCAGGCACCACACCGCCCTGGCTTTCGATGGCGACGGCGTAGTCATCGCAGTGTTCAGCGCCTCCAAGACGTACGCCATGACGGGATGGAGGCTCGGGTACGCCATTGCCTCTCCACCGGTCATAGCGCAAATGTCGAAGCTCCAGGAGGCGTACGTCTCCTGTGCGCCCAGCGTGTCCCAGAAGGCAGCCGAGGCTGCTCTTTCGGGCCCTCAGGACTGCGTGGAAGAGATGAGGCGCGCGTACCGGGAGAACCGGGACCTGGCGGTGGCCACGCTGGACGAGTACGGTATTCGCTACCAGCGTCCGGCGGGGGCGTTTTACCTGTGGGTACACGTCGGGTGCGAGGATTCCCATGCCTTCGCCCGGGAACTGCTCCAGGCCCATCGGGTAGCCGTGGCGCCCGGCACCACCTTCGGGCCGTCGGGCCGGGAATTCGTGCGGGTGTCGCTGGCGGCCCGAGCCGCTGACATCCGGGAGGGACTGGTCCGGCTGGCACGGGTAGTGAAGGGATAGTGGCCGGGTGACGACCGGTGTAGGGGGGCAGCGCGGGACATCGAGGCGCAAAACGCCCTCTACCTTCCCCAGGCCAAGATATTCGCCCGCTGTTGCACACTGGGGCCTGCCCTGGTTCCCGCGTGGGAAGTTGACCTGTACGACCTGGAATTGCGCCGCCGCGTCATCAGGGAAGCCAGGGTGGTTTTCGAGGGGGCTACGTGGTGGAGATCGCGGCTCCCACCGTCGGGGTGCTCCGCAACCCCGTGATCCTCGTCTAGCACTCCGGGGAGGTGATCCGCCCTTTGGCTGCGCTGCAGGGTTTCTTCCCCATCCTCCCCACGGTTTTCCACGACGATGGCTCCGTGGACGAAGAAGGCGTCAGGGACGTGCTGGATTTCCTCGTGTGGGGAGGGGCTGACGGTGTCACCATCCTGGCGAATGCCAGCGAGGGCTTCGCTCTTTCCGATGAAGAGAAGGATAGGCTCACGCATGTCGTTATGGAGGGTGCGGCTGGGCGTCTCCCAGTGGTGGTGACCGTAAACCACTTCAGCACCTACGTGGCGGCGCGCCGGGCCACCCGGGCGGAGGCAGCCGGCGCCGCGGCCGTGATGGCACTTCCGCCGTTTTACGGCTGCCGGCCGGCAGACCTGCGCGCCGTTTATGAGTTCTACTTGAGGTTGTCTGAGGCAGTGAGTATCCCGATCATAGTCCAGGATGACCCGCTTCTGACGGGAGTCAACATGACCCCCGAGTTCCTTGCCTCCTTGGTGGCAGAGGCTCCCAACATCCGCTACATCAAGCTGGAGGCACCCCAGTCTCCCTACAAGATGTGCAGGATCAGGGAGTGCGCCGGGGACACGGTGGGGATATTCGGGGGTATGGGAGGAATCGTCTTTCTCGAGGAACTCGAGCGGGGTGCCTGTGGGACGATGCCTTCTGCTGCTCTGCTCGAGCTGGGTACGGTGTACCAAATGTGGGTGGCCGGCAGGCGGGAGGAGGCTCGCCGGTTGTACTATCGCAACTGTCTACCCTTCATTAACTTCGAGGTGCAGCTGGCCTTGCGCAACATCACGAAGGAGGTACTCTGCATGGCAGGGATTATCCGATCCGCCCACGTGCGTCACCCCTGCCCCGCCAGCTTTGACGACGTCACCCGCGAACAGTTGCGCCATTTGGTCGCCGAGCTGGACCTGCGCGTTTTTCAGTACCGCGACCACCGGGCGTGCCCGGGGGGCGCCTAGTACTGGTGTCGAGTTGAACCGACTGAGGAGGTGACCTGGCAGTGCTGAACATGAGCGCCGGCCAGACCATGATGTCCGCTTCCTGCCTGCGGCAGATGGCGGCGCAAATGGAGACCCCCATCTACTACCCCTGGTACTGGGATCTGGAACAAGAAGTGCGGGCCATGCTCAGAACCGTACTGGGGACGGAGGGAGACGTGCTGCTCCTGGCCGGCAGTGCCACTTTCGGGATCGAGGCCGGTATCCGCAGTACCATCCGGCCGGGCGGAAAAGTGGTGGTGATCAACGGAGGGGTTTTCGGGCAGGTCCTCGTCGACATAGTACGGGCCGTGGGATGCGTGCCGGTTGAGGTGCCCGTACCGTACGGAACCGCCCCCGACATGGACAGGGTGGCCCGGGCCCTGGACCAGCAGGGAGTGGAGGCCCTGGCCGCGGTGCATGCGGAGACGAGTACGGGGACGGCGTTCCCCATCGATCGGCTGGGGGCACTGGCCCGGGAGAAAGGTGTCTTGTTCCTGGTGGATGCGGTGTCGTCGGTGGGCGGAATGGAGTTCCACATGGATGCCTGGGGGGTGGATCTGTGCTTCACCAGCCCGCAAAAGTGCCTGAGCGGGCCGCAGGGGATCGCCATTGTGGCTGTCAGCGAGCGGGCCTGGCAGGCCGTGCGCCGGCGGGAGAGGCCGGTGGACTCCATCTGCCTCGACCTTGAGGTGTGGAAACGCTACCACGACGAGAAGGTGGACGCCATGAACCGGGCCTGGCGCCAGGGGGCCCGAGAACCCAGGCCGCATGGCAGAGCCGCCCACGAGCCCTCGCCGTCCGGCCCCCTGGTGCGGGGCCTGCACGGGGCCCTCCTTGACCTGCTGAAGGAGGGCTTGCCCAGCGTTCTCGGCCGTCACCGGGTGTGCGCCCGAGCCGTGCGGGAGGCGGTCAGGGCGGTGGGCCTCCGCACGGTGGCGGCGGAAGAAGTGGCCGCCCCCGTGGTGACCGTCTTCTACCTCCCGGAAGGGGTTTACGAGAAGGATTTCCGGGCTGCCATGCTGAGCCGCTGGGGTATAGCCATCGGCAACGGCGAGATCGGTGACGACAATGTGCGCGTGGGGACCATGGGGACGGCAGCCCAGCCGCAGTATGTGTTGGCCACCGTGACAGCGCTGGAGGATACGCTGCGGCGCTTCGGCCACCGCTTCTCTGCCGGGGCGGGAGTGCAGGCCGCGCTCGACGTCCTGGCGGCAGAAGGGTCCGTGCGCTGGCACGGGTCAGCAGTTTGACGCGCTGCTCCGGGGTGGCCTCGCGGTGCCCGCGGTTTGGGGCCACACCGGCCCTGGTGTATACTGATGTAGGCTGCACATCCGCCGGGTGGAAGGAAGCTGGCGGCAACCTGGAGGTGGTACGGGCTGGCGAGGTTTGATCCCCGGGCGCTGCGGGAGAGGCTTGAGCAGTGGCGGGCCTTCAACAGCTGGGAGCGGGAGTGGGGTGATCCTCCCGCGTCCACGGACGACCTGGTGACCTGGTATTCGCAGGCGTGGGAGCTTTCCCGCCGTTATTCGCCGGGCTGGTCTGTGGCGGGCGTAGATGAGGAGAAAGTGGCTCGCATCAAGAGGATGCGGCGCGCCTTTGCTCGCATGGGGGGTGTCGCCTGTGCACCTTGAGGAAGCGCTGGTGGGGGTGGTGAGCTTCCTCGAAGAGCACGGCATCCCGTACATGGTTATCGGGGGATTTGCCAACCTGTTTTGGGGCCGCTCGCGGGTGACCAGGGACGTTGATCTTACGATCAGCTGCCCGATGCAGCGTCTTGGGGCGGTACTGACGGAGTTGGGGCGGCGTTTTCGGCTCTTGCCCGCGGATCCGCTGGGCTTTGCCAGGCGCAACAGGGTGGTGCCCTTGCTGGTGGGGGAGGTGGTTCGCGTTGATCTCGTGTTGGCCGGGCTGCCGTATGAGGAAGAAGCCATTCGCCGCGCCCGGGTGGTGGAGGTGAGGGGTCGGGCAGTCAGGGTGTGTTCGCCTGAGGATCTCATCATCCACAAGATAATATCCGATCGTCCCCAAGACCGGGATGACGTGCGCGAGATCGTCCGGCGACAAGGGAACGCGCTAGATCGGGGTTACATGGACCCCATAGTACGGGAGTTGAGTCGGGCACTCGAGCGTCCTGACATCCTATCCTTTTACGAGGAATGTTTCAAGGAGATCGGGCAGCGTCGGCCTTAGCCGGGGCCATGAGAGGCGGAGGGGTTTCGCGGCAGCCATCCAAGCCGCGGGATGCCCGGGAGTGCGGCCCGGCGAGCCTCGCCCATTTCTTGGGGGAAATTCGCGGGCCCGGGGCGCGTATGATGGGAGAGGAGGCCGGAGGAGATGCGGCGCTCTCCCAGGACGACCCGGGCCAGGCGGGCACCGGAACCGCCCCGGGTGATGGTGGAGGTCGTGCCCGTCGAGGAGGCGGGCAGAGATCCCCTGCGCACTGCCTACCGCTTGCTCGCCCGCAAGTTAGTGGCGGAACAGGGTGACGGCCAGTGCGCGTTGCGGTCTACCTCCGAGTGAGCACGGAAGAACAGGCGCAGCGCGGGTACAGTTTGGCCGAGCAAGAGGCCGCCTGCCGGCGCCGCGCCGAGGAGTTGGGTGCCACCGAGGTCCTGATCTTCTCGGACCCCGGCGTATCGGGGGAGCTTCTGGATAACCGCCCGGGTCTGGCGGCCCTCAGGGAAGCGGTGCGCGCGGGGCGGGTGGAATGCGTGGTGGTCCGCGATGCGGACCGCCTTTCCCGTAAGCTGGCTCACCAACTCCTGCTGGTGGAGGAATTCGAGCGGCAGGGCGTCCGGTTGGAGCTCCTGGACTTCGCCTGGAAGGATACGCCGGAAGGTCGGCTGTTTTACGCCGTGCGCGGCGCCATCGCCGAGTATGAAAAGGAGAAGATCCGGGAGCGGAGCATGCGCGGCCGGTTGCAGAAGGCCCGCCAGGGAAGGATTCCCGCCCTGTTTGACACCTACGGTTATCGTTATGATCCCGCCACCGGCCGGGTGGAAGTGATCGAGCACGAAGCCCAGGTGGTCAGGGATGTTTTCCGGTGGTTCGTGGAGGAGGATCTGTCCATCTGGGGGGTGGCCCAGCGTTTGAACTCCCGCGGCCTGCCCACCCGGCGGGGGGCCAGGGCCTGGCACGAGGCGGTGGTGCGCCGGATGCTGGCCAATCCGGCGTATGTGGGGGTGTGGTACTACAACCGCCGCGACTGCACGGGCAGGAGTCTGAACCGTCACCTGCCCCGGGAGGCGCGAGTTGGGTTGCGGAGTAAGCCTCCCTGCGAGTGGATCGCCGTGCCCGTACCGGCCATCGTCGACCCCTGGCTGTGGGAGGGGGCCCGGGAGAAGTTGGAACGGGCCCGGCGGCTGTGGTGCGGCAGTCCCAGGACCCGTTCCCTCCTCTCCGGGTTGCTGGCCTGTGCGGATTGCGGTAAGCCCATGCACGGGGCGTGGATGCACGCGGACGGCGGCCAGGTGCGCGCGTACACCTGCTACCAGCGCCACGCCGGGGTGAGGGCAGGCTGCCAGCCCTGTAAGAAAGTGCGGGCCGATGTGGTGGACCAGGCGGTGTGGACGCGGGTGGCGGCCTGCCTCCGCGACACCGACGCGCTGGCCAGGGAGATGAAGGACCTGGCCGGGGGAGACGAGGAGGCCGCCGAACTGGTGGCGGCGAGAGAGGCACTGGAGCGGGTGGGGCGGGCGAGGGCCAACGTGCTGGAGGCTCTGGCGGCTGGACTCCTCGACTACGACGCCCGAACCAGGGCCAGGCTGGAGGAGCTCAAAGCACGCCACGGGGCCCTCGCTGAGCGGGTGTGCGAACTGGAGCGGGCGACGAGGCGCCGGGCGACCGCCGCCCGACATCTGGCCGAGTGGCGGGCACTTGCCTCCCGCGTGCTGGCGTGCCTGGACCAGCTGCCGCAGGATGAGAAGCGGGGGGTGATCCGCGCCCTGGTGAGGAAGGTGGAGGTCGTCGGGCGCGGCCCGGAACTGGCCCTGCGCATTTACCTGCCCGCCACGGTAGTGTGGGCGACCGCCCTGAGCTGCCCGCCACGGTAGTGTCGACCGCCGCCCGGCAGGGCTGGCGCGGGAGCATCGACAGCCGATTCGTCCGACTTCGTGGTTATCCCCGAAGCGGCCCCCGGCATGCGTGCCCGGGCTACCTTCCGGGTGGAATTTGCCAGTGGCGACGTGGGTACCGGCGATCCCATCTCGGTGCAAAAGGTGATCGTGATCACCGCCGTGGTCCTGGAGACCAGGGAGATCCGGGTGGTCACCAACGTTACTCTGGCCCCGGCCGCGGCAGAATGCATCGGGACCGTGACCGGCTCTGGGGTCAACGTGCGGGCCGGTCCGGGGACCGAATACGCCATACTCACGCAGTTGGAGATCAGTACCCAGGTCACGGTGATAGGTGTGGAGGACGGCTGGGCCCGTGTGAGGCTGGCCGACGGGCGGGAGGGTTTCATCTCCACCCGCTTTGTGGAAGCACCGTGCATCCCCAAAGGATGACGGGCCGTGTACTGGCCTGCCCGGCACCTGAAGGGGGTGGTGAGCACGCCACCCCCTTTGTCATGCTCCCGGGCGCTGAGCCGATGGCAAGAAATGCCCCGGGATGACCAGGACTGTTCCTCAAGAATTGCTCAAAGTGGCGGCTCATGAATGCAGCCTGAGGAGGCACGGCGATGGTTGGCTGGTAGCCAGCCCCATCCGGCGGTCCTCTTCTGCGTGGCAGGGACTGGCTGCCTGTGTGGGGCGAATGTCGTTCAGAGGCCGTCATAGCGCTAATATGGGGGCTCATGCCGGTTCCTGGTGGGTTTGCCCCCCTTACCCACGAGAGGTAAGATCTACTCCACCAGCGCGAAGGGGGATGTTAGATCATGGGCCGGTACAAGGCCAAGAGGTTCCGGGTACTCATGCGCGCGAGCCCGACTCTTGTCGTGGCAGCCTTGCTGGTTGTGTCCTGCACTTGGCCGGTGACAGCGGGTCCCTTCTTTTCCGCCCGTACGCCGGGGTGCTACTCGCCTGCCTCGTGGGCGGACGTATCCCGGCACGTTACATATGCCGGGCGGGCCGTCCCGGTACCGCAACTGCCGGCGCAAGCCGGGTTGCGGCCGCAACCCGCGCCCCAGCCCGCGCCGCAGCCGCAACCCGCGCCCCAGCCAGCGCCGCAGCCGCAACCCGCGCCCCAGCCCGCGCCGCCGGCGCAGCGGGCGCCTCAGCCTGCCCCTCAGCCGGTGCCACTTCCGCAGCTTGCACCGGAGTCAGCGCCTGAGCCTGCTTCCCAGCCGCGCGATGCTGGCAGCCTGCTGACCGCTGACGAGCAACACATGCTCGACCTGATCAACATGGAGCGGGCACGAGTCGGTCTTCCCGCCCTGCAGGTTGATCCCACGCTGGTAAGGCTGGCGCGGCTCAAGTCGGAGGACATGGTGGCGAAAGGGTACTTCGGGCACATTTCTCCGACATACGGTTCGCCGTTTGCCATGATGGAAGGGGCCGGGGTGAAGTACCGGTATGCCGCCGAGAATCTGGCGGGCGCGCCGGCCGTGGATATCGCCCATCGGGCCCTGATGGCGAGCCCGGGCCACCGGGCCAACATCCTCAGCCCCCATTTGACCCACGCGGGTATCGGGATCGCGCGGGGCGGCCCGTACGGGTACATGTACACCCAAATGTTCATCGGCCGCTAGGCTGCTCAAGGCCACTAACCTGCCAGGAGGACTGGGACGGCACCCGCCCTGGGGCGGTGCCGTCCCAGTCAGCCGTCTGGCCTGCCCATGAGGGCGCCCGGCCTGCTCAGCTTCGCTCAGGGCCGGGCCTCACCCCGACCGGGTCCACGTGCCCACGCCGGGGGAGCCTGGGTTCCGCCCTGGGCCAGGGCTTGCTCGGCCATCTGGATCATGCTGCGCACCATCTGACCGCCCACGGCGCCGCACTGGCGAGCGGGAATGTCACCCCAGTAGTCGTCGGGCGGAGGCTTGACGCCTATTTGCGACGCCACCTGGTACTTGAAGTCGTCCAGGGCTCTTTGTGCTTCACGGACCAGGGCGCGGTTAGTTTTCTGACCGCGTGCCATGTGCTCACCTCCATTGACTAGGGTGCCGAGGGGGTGAGCACCTCATACCGAAACCGACGGCCGATGGTCAGGCGGGAAGCAAGATGCTCGATACGAGCAGGGCTATCGTTAGGGCGATGAGGATGGAGGCGGCCGCCCAAGACACCGCGTTGGCCAGGCGCGTGTTGGCATACCTGCCCATGAGGCGACGGTCGGAGGCGAGTTTCAACATGAGGATGAGGATCAGGGGAAGCAGGATGCCGTTTACGGTCTGGGCTAGGAGCATGGTGTGCACCAGATCGAGCCCAGGCGCCAGGACCGCCCCAGCCCCCAGGATGAGGAGGACGGTGTAGAGTCCGATGAACACGGGTGCCTGGGAAAAACGGCGCCCCACCGTGGACTCCCAACCGAATGCTTCCGCGACGGCGTGGGCGGTGGACAGGGGTACCACCGAGGCTCCCATGGCAGAGGCGTTGAGCAGCCCCACGGCAAATAGCAGGGCTGCGTACCTTCCTGCCACCGGTCCCAGGGCTGCGGCGGCTTCCGCGGCCGTCTCGATCAGAATGCCGCGGGGATGCAGCAGCACGGCGCAGCTCACGATGATGAAAAACGACACGGTGTCGGTCATCAGCGCTCCCAGGTAGGTGTCCAGGCGCGCGTATCCCACCTGGCCCGCCGTCAATCCCTTGTCGGAAACCAGGGCCTGCTGGTAAAAGGGCATCCAGGGAGTGATGGTGGTTCCGATGGTCGCGATGAGGATGATGAGGAAGCCCGGGTCCGGGTGCAGCCGTGGTACCACCAGAGCCTGCAGGACCGCGTCCCAGTTCGGGCGAGCCAGGACCCCAGAAACGACATAAGTCACGTACACGAAGGAGAGGGCCAGGAAAACCCTCTCGATCGCCCGGTAGGACCCGCGTGACACCAGCAGCCACACCAGAAAAGCCACGGCCGGTACGGAAACGTACCGGCTGATCCCCAGGATTTCAGAAGCGGCAGCTACCCCCGCGAAATTGGAAACAGTTACGGCGAAGTTGCCCATGAAGAGGAGCGAGAGGGCCACAACGCTGGTGCGCAGGCCGAACCGTTCCCGCACCAGGGTGGCCAGGCCTTTGCCGGTGACGGCACCCATGCGGGCGGAAGTCTCCTGTACCATGGCCAGCAGTACGGTGACGGGGATGAGCACCCATAGGAGGTCCAGCCCGTACCGTGCTCCTGCCACGGAGTAGGTGGTGAGTCCTCCGGCATCATTGTCCACGTTGCCGGTGATGATTCCCGGACCCATGACCGCCAGGAACACCAGGATCTTGCGCCAGGTTGTGCGTCCACGCACCCCGTCACCTCCTTGTGAAGACCTGCCTTTTCCATCCGCCCCGCTCCAGAGCCACGTCCATCACGTCGTCGATGGTGATTATCCCCTTGAGGCGGTTGTCGGCGTCCACCACCGGCAGAGCCAGGAAGTCGTAGCGGGCCATGACGTCCACCACCGTCTCCTGGTCGGCGTCCACGGGCACGCTGATCACCTGCGGGGTCATGATTTCCACCAGGCGCCTGTCTGGCGAGGCCACGATCAAATCGCGGAGAGATAGCACTCCCACCAGATGGCCTTCGGGGTCCACAACGTACAGGTAGTAAATGGTTTCTGCGTCGGGGGCCAGGCGCCGGAGCAGGGTGATGGTATCCTCTGCGGTCAGGTTCTGATCCAGGGCGATGTACTCGGTGGTCATGAGGCCGCCGGCGGTCGTCTCGGGGTAGTGTAGCAGTTCGTCTACATCCCGCCGCTCTTCTTCCTGCATGGACTCCAGGTAAGCGCGGGCGCTTTCCTGGGGGAGATCCCCCAGCACGTCGGCGGCGTCGTCGGGAGACATTTCTTCCAGGATGTCGGAAGCCCGCTCAGCACCCAGCACCTCCAGCAGGGCCTTTCGCGTAGCGGGGTCATCCACCTCTGCCAGAGCTTCCGCTGCTGCGGCGGTGTCCATGGTCTGGAATAGGGCTACGACCCGCTCCCGGTCCAGTTCGTCGATGATGTCCGCCAGGTCGGCGGGGGGCAGTCGCCTCAGTTTGTCCCAGGGAACGGCCAGCTTGAGTGGATCTCCCGGCCGCCCGAGGGGTTCTATGAGGCTCCAGGGGAGAATGCGGGGATGCTGCCACGCCCGCACCAGCACGGACCCGACCCGGGCCAGCCCTGGTCCTCCCAGGCGGCGGAGAAATCCGGAGGGGCCGATATCCACGCCCATGATGCGGAACGTGCCTTCTGCCCACCGTAACTGGATATCGTTGACCCGGATCACCTTTCGCCCGCGCAGGTCGATGACCTGCTGGTCCATGACGTCCTCTCCCAGCAGTATGTACTCGGGCTTCTCCTGATACAGCCTCATCGACCTGGCAGGGCGGGGGACAACCAGGCGAGCAGCGTAGAGCAGTTCCCCCGCTGCAATCCAGAAGGATCCGCCTTCTCTGCCCCGCACGACGTAACCGTGCACCAGGCCCGACTCATCTCCCTGCAAGGCAACCAGGTCCCGCAGTCGCCCCAGGTTCTGTCCCTCGGGCCCCCGCACCTGTTGGCCCAGCAACTGACTCAGGAACACCAGGCCGCCCGGTCGCAACTCTTACTCCCACCCGGTTGGATCGGCTATTCCCCGCCCCGTGGCTCAGCTTTGGGCCGGGTTTCCCGGTGGGAGAGTAGCACCGCCACACCGCGCTGTCAAGCAGTTCCTGCGCGCAGTTCCTGCGCGCCTGTTCCTGCGCGCCGCACACACACCGGGGGAGAAAGGAGCGCGGGAGTCCGCACGCCCGCACAGGCAGATTGCTTTCAAGCGGCTACTTCGTTATGAGGTCCTCCGACCGCTCCACAGGTTCCGTCAGGTCCAGGTGGCCCAGGGTGTCCAGGCGCTCGCCGTCCACCAGGAACACGACTGCCTTGATGCCCTCGAGTTCGGTGAGCGAGTTGACGATCGAGTACACCGTCATCATTTCCCCGGCACTACCACCCCAGTGTTTCGATTGAAACTCCTTGTTGAAGTTGACGAAGGCTACACCCTTTTCCACCTTGACCGAGGAAAGGAGCCGCGCTTCCCGCGGGATGGTGATGCCAAGCCCGGGTGCGGTCGGGCCTTTGATCAGCTCCTGGATCACCAGGTCGGGAAGGGATACGTTGCCCTGGTGAACCTCCCGTACCTCCGGCACGAGGTGCTGGGCCTGGGAGTCGGCAAAGTACAGGGTCAGTCTGACCGTCCGGTCCGCGGGCGGCGCCGGGCTAACTTTGGGTATCTCCGCTGGCTTCCCGGCTCGCGCACGCAGCAGCGTGCACCCGGGGAGTGCGGCCACAGAAGCCACGAGCATTGCTACCAGTATTGCACCTGCGATTTTGCGGCGCATTTGCTCACCTCCGAGACCTAAGATACCATGTATTCTTTGCCTGCCGGCGACGATTTGTTGCGAAGTCATTAAGCTTGTGCCAAGAATTCGAGAGAAGAAGTTAGGCCCTCTTGCCGGGCCAGCGGGGCTACGGCGTCCGCCGCCTCCCGGGCCACGGATACCAGGTCGGTGGGGGTGAAATGCAGGCGGCCTCCCGTTTCCAAGCGGTTATCGAGCCGGGCGAGCTCCAGCAAGTCCTCCGTCAGGCGCTGCATGCGTTCTGCCTGAGCCACGATCTCGGTGGCCATGTCGCGGTACGTTTCCGGGGGAGGTCGCGGCCATGCGCCAGTGGTTCGGCCGGGGCCCGCAGGGCGGCCAGGGGCGTGCGCAGTTCGTGGGAAGCGTCGGCCACAAAGGCTCTGCGGGTGCGATTAAGACGCTCCAGGTCTTCTGCCATCCGATCAAAGGCCTGCCCCAGTTGAGCGACTTCGTCCCGCCCCCGCAGAGCCGCCCGGTGACTCCAACGGCCCCGGGCCAACTCACCGGCGGCCCGACGCAGGACGGGCAGAGGACGCGTGATCAGGCAGGCGAGAAAGAAGCTGGCCCATGTTCCCACCAGGATTGCTGCTGCCGTGATCAGCGCCAGATGAAGCGACATCTGGGATCACCAGGTCGGGGGCCTGCTCCAGAGCCATGCGCAGCCCCTCGAGGCCGTCCCCGGCGGAGATCACGCGGTACCCTGCCTGCTTCAGGCTGAGGGACAATCCCTTGACAAGCGGGTCTTCATCTTCCACTATGAGAACCAGTTCGTTCACAGGTACAGGCTTAACACTGACTGCGCCCTGCCGCAACCGCTCAGCGTCACCCTCCCCAGCGCCACACCCCCCCTCAGCGTCACACGCTGCCAGCTCGACGTCGGCGTACACCTCCCTGGCCGGTTCTGTCCTTGGGGTATCCTGTAGCCCTGGGTGGTGTGTTTTTCGGCAGGCACGGAAGAAACCCGTGCCGAAAATCCGTGCACGCTGCCTCAGCCCTGGCGCGAAATTGTAGAAGGTCCCCTGAGGTGTGAGACTCCGCTGAATTGTGGTTGTCATTAGTGTGAGGCTGGCGGCCGGATTTGGCCGGGGGAAGGGAGGAGTGCGGACGGGTGGAGAGGGGGTGTGTCCAGTTTTTCGGCATGCCCGCGCGGGGGCATTGCCGAATTTTCCAGCCGGGGTGCCTCCCCGGGCGGAGTTCTTGCCTCCTGCCAGGATCTTGCTGATTTCCGGGATGCCCGGGCCGACTGCCCTGAGCAAAGCGCTCGGTTCCAGCTACAAGACGTCGTCCTTCTGTCGCGCGCGTGTCTGCGTGCTGGCCAAATGCGGGCAGTTGTGGTAGAATAGCGGCGTACGAAGGCTTGGGGCGTGGGCGGTTAGCTCAGCGGAAGAGCACGCGCCTTACAAGCGCGGGGTCACAGGTTCGATTCCTGTACCGCCCACCACTTGAAAAACCGGTGTGCTCATGCTATCATCGTAAGGCGCGGAGGCGTGGTGTAGCTGGTTTAACACACCTGCCTGTCACGCAGGAGATCGCGGGTTCGAATCCCGTCGCTTCCGCCATCTTTTGTGGCGCGGTAGCTCAGCTGGTAGAGCAACGGACTGAAAATCCGTGGGTCGCCGGTTCAACTCCGGCCTGCGCCACCACCAAAGTCAACTGCCGCAAAGGTTTGGGCCCCTGGGAACTGGAACCAGGGGCCTCACTTATCGATTATCGTTACGTAGTGCGTGTGAAGTCTCTGCTGGGCAGGGGCATGTGGCCTGACCCGTAGCTGGCAGCGCCTAACCGCTCCCGCCAGGTGCCCGGGCTTGTGCAGCCTCATGGTCCCCGGACTGCCGGTTGCGTTTCGTGTGTGCCGCGGTGACCGGGGCGACCGGCTCAATCTTTCCTCGGTGGTTCAGGAATCAGTTCGCGACCCGTGGTCAAATGAGGACCAGACCTGTCCATTGCACGGTGTCGGAAACGGGGAAGGAAAGCTTGATGCCCGCTCGGAGCGCCGTGCGCACGACGTCGATCCCTAGCGCCTCCGCGGACGGGCGCGGCTGGAAAGGTCGGGGGCACATCTTTCCGCTGCGCTGCCCCACGCAGGTCGCGCACAGCCGGCAGTGGCCTCCGGCCAGCCCGCAGGCCAGGGGGAACCCCAACTCCACGGCGCGCGCCTCGAGGGATGCCACCAGGCCGTGCAGCTCGAGGGCCAGGTGGTCTGCCTGTTTCAAGCGGTCCTCGTGACTGCCGCTCAATCGGCCCGAGACAACCACCACTACTGCCGCACGGTAGCGGCGCAGGATCTCCTTGAACTCCGCAGGGGAAGGGACCGCGGGCGGGCAAACCAGGTTGTGTCCGTAGTGGGGACAGAGAGGGACCTGGCACTTGAGGCGCACGCGCGGATCGACGACCACCCTGCGCGCGGAGATCACGCGGGAGGACAGGGCACCGCGCGAGAGGGCCAGTCCGACAAGTTCTCGTGTCACAGCACGCGAGTCCATGCTCAAGGAGTGGCGGCAAGCAGTCGGGAGTGCCAGGTGGGATCGAGGGGCTGGCAGGCCTTCATCACCGGTTCTGTTTCGCCGGAAGGCACCCGGGTCCCTGCCGCCGCGCGCCTCTGATACTTGGTATTGGTCACGCCGGGAAGTAGCGGGGATCGATTGAAGCGCAGCCAGTTGCGTTTGCAGCGACTGCTCGCTTGAGGTGGGAGCAGGAGCAGGAACTCCCGTGTCTTGCGGCGAAATTGCTTTTAGAGCAACGACGTTGCTTCGGCAACAACAGGAGGATGACTGAGTGGGGGAGGCCGCCAAGGTCGGAAGTGTGACCCGGGTGCTGGAACTGCTGCAACTGGTCGGTTCCGCAGACCGGCCGCGGGGAGTTACGGAGCTGGCCAGGGGGCTGGGCGTGCACAAGAGCGTAGTTTCGCGTCTTTGCCAGGCGCTGAAGCAGCGGGGTTTTCTGGAGGTTGACCCTGATACGGGCAAGTACGTGCTGGGCTTGAAGATTCTGGAACTGGCCGGACGGGTACGTGAGTCGATCACGGTTCGGAACGTCGCGCTTCCCGTGATGACCGACCTCACCGCCCGCACGGGAGAGGCCAGCTTCCTGAACGTATTGCGGGAAAATGCGTGCGTCTGCGTGGAGAAGGTCGAGTCGCCACAGGTAGTACGCGTCACGTACGAGGTGGGCCGGCATGCGCCCCTTACGGCAGGTGCTCCTGCCAAGCTTCTCCTGGCATATGCGGGAGACGCCTTTGTGGAGAGGGTGTTGCGCGAGGGGTTGCCTCGGTTCACCCCGCACACCGTCACCGACCCCGAAGTCTTCAAGAAGCAACTCGAAGGGATAAAGGAGCAGGGATGGGCTTTCTCGGTCGGAGAGCTGACCCCCGACGTAGCAGCTCTCGCAGCGCCCGTATGGGATCGCCCGGGACGAGTCTGTGCTGCCCTTTGCATAGCCGGACCCGCCTACCGTTTCACTCCCGAGGTCCTTCCGGGGTGGCGTAGCGAGGTCGTGGCTGCCGCCCGGAGGGTGAGCGACGTGTTATGCGGTAATGTTGCCGAGTTGGCCGGGGGATATCGGTCTTCGGGAGCATGAGAGGCCTTATCTGGGCCTGCAATGCAATCGGCGCTTGAGGGGGGTGGCAGGCGTTAGGAGTTGGGTCGTCTGGTAGACGAGGTGGGTCGCATGCGGTGAAGGACGGGCGAAAGTACGACGAGGAGACGGTGGCGCCTTTCGTGATTAGGCGGCGGTACGGGCCGAGCGGGAGGGCGCGGACGCCGTCGTAATATATTGCTTCGGCAACCCCGCCCTGGAAGGCGTCCGGGAAGCAGTATCGGTCCCCGTGGTCGGTTTGGGTGAGGCGGCCGAGGTGGCGGCGATGCCCCTGGGTGACCGGTTCGGGATCATCTCGACCCTGTCCGAGGCAGTCCCTCGCCACTACCGCAAGGCCCGGCTCCTGGGCACCGATGGCAAGTTGGCCCCCGTTGTCCCGCTGGGTCTGAAGGTCATGGAACTGGGGGAGCACGGGAGGGTTTTCGAGGCGGCCGTGGTGGCTGGGCGCGAGTTGCTGGCCAGGGGAGCTCAGGTTGTTGTGCTGGGATGCGGTTCCCTGCTGGGGGTGGCGGACGAGTTGAGGAAGGAGCTGGGAGTGCCCGTGGTTATTCCGGCGGTGGCGGCCATAAAACTGGCGGAGGCCTACGTGAGGATGGGGGCCGCCCACAGCAGGCTGGCGTACCCGCGGCCGCCGGATAAGCTGAGGAAGTGAAGCCGCATTCGGTGTGCGAGGAGGGAGCGAACGGTGGAGATCGACATAGAAGCAATCCGACCTGGCGTGCTGGGCATGCTGCGGGTTAACATGGGACTTGGGCCGGGCGAGAGACTCTTGGTGGTCACCGACGTGCCGACTCCGGCCCAGTGGGCGGAGTGGCCGCTTCCCCAGTTGCAGGAAGTATGCCGGCGGTCTTTTCTGGCTCGTCTGGTCGCCCGGATAGCACAGGAAGAGTACCGGAGTTGCCGGGTGGATTTCTTCGCGTACCCCGCCACCGGGCGTTCTGGAATGGAGCCCGGGGCGGAAACGGCTGCCCGGCTGCGGGAAGCCCAGGTAGTGGTGGCGATCACCTCGTTTTCGCTGTCGCATACGGAGGCTCGAGAAGGAGCCTGCCGGGCGGGAGCGCGCGTGGCCAGCATGCCCAGGTTCCAACCCGAGATGTTCTACCCCGGTGGCGCCATGGCGGTAGATTACCGGCGCGTGGCGGAGGAAACCGCCCGCATAGCGGCGTTTCTCACCGCGGCGCAGACCGCCACCGTCCGCTCGCCGGCCGGCACCGACATTACCTTCAGCCTGGAGGGTCGGGAGGGTCGGGCCGACGACGGCCTGTACACCCGGCCGGGAGCCTGGGGCAATCTTCCGGCCGGGGAGGCGTACACCGCGCCGGTGGAAGGTAGCGGGCGCGGCGTGCTGGTGGTGCAGGCGGGCTGGCATCCTGGCCTCGATCACGATATGCGTCTTGTGTTCGAGGACGGGGAAGTGGCGGCGGTGGAGGGCGGCGGGGAGGTAGGCGAGCGCCTGCGCAACCTCCTGGCGATTGGACGCGCACCGGCCCCTGAGGAGCGTGCCCGCCGAAACCTGGCCGAACTGGGCATAGGCACGAATCCTAACGCCCGCCGTACTGATGTCACCCTGGAGGCAGAGAAGATCAGGGGTACCGTCCACCTGGCGATAGGAGACAGCTCCCACATGGGCGGCAGGACGGTGGCGGACCTTCATACTGACTTTGTCATTCCGCGTGCCACGCTGCTCCTTGACGGTCGGCCGGTCATGCAAGACGGCACCTGGCTGGTGCAATAGAGAAGGGAGTGGTCGTAAGTGGAACTGGCCCTGGGAACGGAGCCCACCAATCGTTACCTGTCGTTCGAAGTGGCGCGGGCTGCTCGCAAGCTGGTAGAGGAGGTCATGCTGGTCAAGCCGGGTGAGAACGTCCTGGTGACCGTTGACACCGCGGGAGACCGCCGGGTGGCGGAGGCAGTGGCTGAGGCTGCCTATGCGGCGGGGGCGGTTCCCACCCTGGTGGTGTACCACACCAGTCCCACTGCTGTGGTAGAACCTCCGGCACCTGTGGCCGGTGCAGCAGCCCGTGCCCAGGTGTGGATCGAGCTGGCGGTGGCGTACGTCCTGCATACGGATGCGTACCGTAATGCCCGGCGGCAGGGTGCCGCTATATTTGCCTTGCGGGCATGGACGTGGACATGCTGGTACGCTGCGTGGGACGCGTGGACTACCCGGCCATGCTGGCGCTGGGGGAAACTCTTCGCCGCCTGGTTGCCAGCGCCGACGAGGTCCGGGTAACCAGTCCGGCGGGTACCGACTTGATCGGGTATAACCGCGGTCGCAGGGTGCGGCACTCCGGGAAACTCGCCGACACCCCGGGCGAGCCCATCATGCTGGGCGGGCAGATATCGTGGTGCCCGGTGGAGGATACCATCGAGGGAAAGCTGGTATTCGACGGCGCTCTGTGGCCTCCCATGGAGCTGGGGAAGCTCTCCTCACCGGTGGAGCTTACCGTCAGTCGAGGCGTGGTCACCGACATCCGGGGGGGAGCCGAGGCCCAGGTGTTCAAGCGCTGGCTGGAGTCGTTCGGTGACCCGAACATGTACCGCCTCGCCCACTACTCGCTGGGTTTCAACCCAGGTGTGACGCGGCCCACCGGGCGGATCGTCGAGGACGAGCGGGTCTTCGGGTGTATAGAAATGGGTATCGGCGCCCAGGGGGCGCAGATCGGGGGACTGACCTGGAAAGCAGCGTCCCACACCGATGGGATCGTGCTTTCGCCGTCGATTTACCTGGACGGCCAGCCGCTTGAGGTGGAGGGCCGCTACGTACACCCCGAGGTGGTGGAAGCGTGCCGCCGTCTGGGGGTACCGGGCTACTGATGTCCTGTGTGCGATAACGCGGGCTGCGCGGGAAAGGCGGTAGACAACGTTATGGCCACGGTCGTTTACGTCATGCCGGTCGACGCGCCGGCGGAGCGGCAGCAGAGGGTGAGAGATTACCTGGAATCTCTCGCGCATGCCGGGACCTCTGTTCGCGTGGTCGCGTTTCCGGGTGGTCCTTCTGACCTGGAGTATCACTGCCGGGAACACCGGGCGGTGACCTGGATGCTCGAGCAGTTGCCCGAAGTCGTCTCGGGTGCCCACGCGGTATGCGTAGGATGCTTCTACGATCCGGGTATACGAGAGTTGCGCGAAACGCTGGATGTGCCGGTTATAGGCATAGCCGAAGCCTCGTTCCAGGTGGCGAGCGCGGTGGCGCATAATTTCTCCGTGCTGGTGGGACGGCGTAAGTGGATCCCGAAGATGTCCGATAACGCCCTCCTCTACGGCTTTGCTCACCGCATCTCGTCATGGCGGGTGGTGGAGGTATCGGTCGCCGAGTTGCACGCCCACCCCGATAGCGCGTACTCCGCCGTCCTGGAGGCTGCTCGCCGGGCAGTGGAAGATGACCGCGCCGAAGCACTGGTGTTGGGGTGTGCGGCCATGGAAGGCATGGCTGCCCGGTTGCAGGATGCGCTGGGTGTACCTGTCATCGATCCCGTGGTCGCGGGTTTCAAGGTGGCGGAGATGCTCGGGCACCTGTATGAGAAGGTCCGCCTGGGGACCAGCAAGGTGGGGGACTATACTTGTCCTCAGCAGCACACGATAGCGCAGCGCGCCGGCGCGCGATGCGGCAAGGCAGGTGGTATTTACGCAAGTACTTGAGGCGATCCGCCAGCGGCGCAGCGTACGGAGCTTCAAGCCGGAGCCACTGACCCGGGAGCAGCTCGAGACTATCCTGGAGGCTGCGGTGTGGGCTCCATCTGGAGGCAACCGCCAGGCCTGGCGCTTTGTGGTGGTGACGGACCCGCGCCGCATAGGGGCCGTGAGGGCGTTGTCGCCGGGGATGCCGGGTATTCCGACTGCCGTGGTCGTGGCGTGCAGTGATCTGGGGCTATCGTCCGGGGGCGCGGGCAAACCGGAGGGGGAAGCCGTTGTTCTGTGCGATGTTTCCATGGCGTGCCAGAACATGATGCTTGCCGCGTGGTCGCTGGGTATCGGCTCCTGCGTCATCAGGTCATTCAGCCAGCTGGGAGTCGCCCGGTTACTGGGGTTGCCCGAAGGGATCAGGCCGGAATTGCTGGTGGCGCTGGGATATCCCGCCCGTATCCCGCCGGCGCCCCCTCGCCGGCCGATGGAGGAAGTGGTTCACTGGGAGACCATCGGGGGGCATGGGAACCATGGCGGTTGAACAAAGAGAAAAGGCCCGGGACATGCTGTTCCACTACCTGTGCTACCTGGCGACCAGTGCGTCCGGTCTGGTTCACGAGCCGCCCATTTACGGCCCCTACCGCCTGGTGGATGCTGCGGAGCGCCTCATTTCCGTGATGGGCGAACTGGGGCTGAGCGACGGATTCCTGGATGAGGTGGGCCGTTTCATCGCCCAGGAGAAGGAAACCATGATGACTGACGAGGGCCGTTTTGTCGCGTTTCTGGACGAACTGGTCGAGAAGCTTGCCGGTCGTCTGCGCGATTCACTGAGCCAGGGCGGCCCGTGCACTTGACGGTGATTGGCCGGGGGTATAGAATTAACTGTGCGGGCACGCGATCCGCAGGTGCGTTGACCAGCTTGACAACGGGGTTTGCGAGCGGAAGTAGCTCAGTGGTAGAGCATCGCCTTGCCAAGGCGAGGGCCGCGGGTTCGAATCCCGTCTTCCGCTCCAGAGTTTTAGGGCGACGTAGCCAAGTGGCAAGGCAGGGGTCTGCAAAACCCCGATTCCCCGGTTCGAATCCGGGCGTCGCCTCCAGGGTGGGCGGTTAGCTCAGAGGGAGAGCACCGATCTGACGCGTCGGGGGTCACAGGTTCGATCCCTGTACCGCCCACCACCAGGAGATGGGGCCGGCGGTTGCGTCGGCCTTTTCATTTCTGTGGGAGCTCGCGGCCGGGCAAGCGGTGGGTCTCAAAGTGGTCGCCCGGGAGTGGTTTTTCCAGCGATTGGGTAGCCGACCCGCGCAGGCCGCGTCAAGGGGAAAACCGACGCAGGATGGGACCGGCACGGGAAGATATGGCCGGCATTTGTGCCGGCTGCTCTTAGTATTGGGAAAATAGCCGAGTATACAGGTCGGGGGCCGATTGCATAATATCGTGGCGCCGGGCGAGATGCTCTGAGACAGTCAGGCGTTGGAGGAAGGCCGTGCTGACCATAGCAGCATCTGCCAACGTGGACCGCCTGCGCGAGCGTCTGGAGCACGGGCTGCGAGAACTGGAACGCCAGGGTCTCCGGGTGGTCCAGAAGGAGCAGACCCGCGGGCCGTACACTTTTGTTTCCGTAGGCGTGCAGGGGGTGCGTGCTGAGGCCTGCTGGAAATGGCAGGCAATACTTCGGCGCCAGGTGGCGGCCATCCTGTGCGAGGTGATCGTTTCAGATTTCCGCGAGTTTTTCCTGCAGCGCATCGTGGCCAGCCGCTACCCGCAATTGGGCCTGCAGGAAAGGCAAACCGTGGTCAGGTACGCACAGCACTCCCTGGCGGATGCCGAGGTCTGGGAGGCATTCCGGCGGTGGATACTCCTGCGGCTGCTCGACTACATGCAGGACAACCGCCAGCTGATCGTTGAGGGATTCATCACCTTTCGGCTGAAGGAGTACGTCGAGCACCTGGAAGAGGCGGTGGAGAGAGCCATAGACGAGATCCTGCTGGAGAAGGAGTATCAGGAATTCGTGCGCCTGTTGCAGTGTTTCGTGGCTGCCCAGGAGCCGCGGGTGCTCGAGGTCCACCTGATCTGCCGGGATACCGGGCTGTTCCTGGAAGATGCAGATCGCCGTTCCCTGAGTCTCCAAGTTCCGGCTTCGCTGGAGGGCGGGGTACGGCCCGAGGACCTGGTGGTGTCGGGCTTGGTGAGCCTGGCACCCAGCCGGGTGATAATCCACGGTACCGCCGCCAGCGACGACGACCGGGCCGTGGTAGATGCGGTTATGAAAATCTTCGCCGAGCGCGCCAGCACCTGCCCGGGATGCGCCCGGTGCTCCCCCTTTCCTACATAAGAGGGCCCCGCGCAAACCTCGCGCCAGGAAATGGGAGCCACGGAATCGAATATTAGCACATGATGTCAGGAGCGCCACTTGTTCCCATTGCCCTGGTCTGGGTGAGCGGGATGGCTGCGGCCCGGCTCACGTGGGGTTACCCGGCGGCTCCGGCCGCGTGGGGCCTGGCGGCAGCTTTTGCCGTGGGGCTGGCGTGGTTGACGTGGGTGCGGGCAGCCCTGAAGGCCCGGCCCAGTACGGCGGCACGCCGGCACCGGGAGGGGATGGTGGGTGCCGGTCCCGTGTACGCCTGGCGGCGGTTGGCCGGGACAGTGTTGTTCCTGGTCGCCACCGGGCTGGTGGGTGGCTGGTATTATCTGGGGTGGAGGCTGGCCCTCGCGGGGGAGGTGGCGTCCCTGCTAGGGGAGCCGCGCGAGTGGTGCGGTACCGTGATCCGGGAGCCTGTGGTGCGGGAGGGGCGGCTGGAGGCCGTGCTCCGGTCACAGCATGTGGTAACCCCGGCCCGGGGCGCGATACATCCGACACGGGACCCGGTGGCGGCCACGGTTCTGGTAAGGGTGGCCAGCTGGAACCGGCGGGCTCCCGGAGTGGGAGAGATGGTGTCCGTGTACGGGACGGCCGCCTGGCCATCTCCCCCGCGCAATCCGGGAGAGTTCGACTACGCCGGGTGGTTGCGGGCCCAGGGCATCTCTGCCATCGTGTACGCCCAGGCCCCGGGGTCCCTGCAGGTCTGCGGCGCGGGGAAGCTGGGGCCCACCGCCAGGGTGGCCGCCTGGTTGCGGGCCCATTTCCTGGCCGGGGTGCGCCGGTACCTGCCCGAGGGCGAGGGGGCGGTTGTGGAGGGTATGGTCCTCGGGATGCGGTCGGGACTCTCTCCCGATCTGGAGGAGGCCTTCCGCCGCTCCGGCCTGATCCACCTCCTGGCGGTGAGCGGCTCTAACGTAGCCCTGGTAGCGAGAGTGGTCCGGTCTCTGCTGGGGTGGGCAGGAGTGCGGCCGGCCCTGGCGGGAGCACTGTTGGGTACCTGGGTATTCGCGGCTGCCGCCTCAGGAGGAGCCTCGGTCGGTCGAGCGGCGGTGATGGCGACGGTGATGTTGCTGGGGAAGTTACTGGGGCGGCCCGCTCACCCTCTGAACAGCCTGGCCCTGGCGGTGGTCTTCCTCACCGTCCTCAATGCGTCGAGCTGGGAGGATCCCGGGTTCTGGCTCTCCGTGGCCGCCACGGCAGGTATCCTGGGGATGTCCGGTTCGTCCCGCTTTCCGCCAGGTCCGACCACAGCGGAATCAAATGGGGGGGCGCGCCTTCTCTGCGTTGAGAGGGGTGGTCTCGAGGTAGTACTTGCCAGCCTGGTACGTGCTGGCAGGGAAGTCCTGGCCGTTACCTGTGCCGCCCAGGCGGCCGTGTTGCCCGTGTCCCTCTACCACTTCCAGCAGGCCTGCCTGGTTGCACCCCTGAGCAACCTCCTGGTGTTCCCCCTGGTGGGGGTAACCACCGTGGGCGGGATGGCATCTGCTTGTGTCGCCTCGTTCCACCCGGCGCTGGGGGTGGGGTTCTGGCCCCTGGGACTGGTGGTGCGGGTGATGGTGCATCTGGCCAGGTTCTGGAGTGAGTTCCCGGGTGCGGCGGTGGTCATGCCCGCGCCACGCTGGCCGCACGTTGTGGCGTACTACCTGGTCCTGGCCTGGTGGTGGGGCTGGCTCAAGTCGTCGTTGCTGCCGCGGCGCGGTCCCTGGACGCGTCCGCGGGTGGTCCTGGCCGTTCTGGTGGCCGTGGTGGCGCTGGCCCTGGGGGTGGCGACCGCACCTCCCCGCCATGTCCTCCAGGTGGTTTTCTTTTCCGTGGGGCAGGGAGACGCCATCCTGCTCTGGCGTCCCGGAGGACCCGCCATGCTGGTGGATTGCGGGCCGGCCGGCGACAGGTACGACGCCGGTGCCGATACCGTGGTCCCCTATTTGCACCGGCAGGGGATCCGACGCCTCGATCTGCTCGTGATCACCCACGGCCACGCCGATCATGCCGGGGGCGCCGCGGCGGTGATGCAGAACATCCCCGTCAGGGAGTTGTGGCTGGGGCCGGGCGTGGTGGCAGAAGGCCCCGCTGGTGTGGTACGGCGGCCTGAGGCCGGGTGGAGTAAGACCCTGGCGCCGGCCTGGGAGGTGCTGGTGCTCCATCCTGCTCCGGATGCCACGTCCGGGATGACGGCGGCACAGGTGCCTGGCGCAGTGGCGCGGCCGGGGGACCCTGGAGAAGACGCTGAGTATGCTGACGACGGGCAAAACGACATGTCCCTCGTGTTGCTGGTCAGGTACGGCGAGACCCGCATCGTGCTGGCGGGTGATCTGGAACGGGAAGGCGAGGAGGTATTTCTTCTGCAGGCGGAGCGGTACTGCTCCGGCGGGATAGACCTGCTGAAGGTTCCCCACCACGGGGGTGGTACCTCCTGCGGGGAGGCATTCCTGCAGAGGGTGCGCCCCCGCATTGCCGTGATTCAGGTGGGGCGCAATCCCTTTGGCCACCCCTGTGGGGAAACGCTCCGGCGCCTTGGCCAGGCGGGGGCGCAGGTGTGGCGGACGGACCTGCACGGCGCGGTGGTGGCGCGTACCGATGGCTGCTACCTCACCGTGCGCAGTATTCTCCCCGCTGGCCCCGGGCGCTAGCGGTCCACCGGGGAGGCCCGGACGTAGTAGGCCACCTTTTCGGAGGCCATGACGGCGTCCACCGACAGGACGTACTCGCGCTGGCCCGCTGTCACCCGGCGACCGTGCAGCAGATTGTGGAGCAGGAAGGGATCGAGTTGGCGTACCGGCCTCCCCAACAGGTGGCGGGTCAACTCCGAAGCCTGGCGGGTGATGGTGAGCCGAGCCTCGGGATCGGGGCACAGGACCAGGCAGTCCACCTCCTTCACCACCAGTTGGGCCGGTTCGGCCCGGGCCAGGCTTTCGGCCCGGGCCTTCTCCTGCTCTAGTTCCTGGCGGGCGGCTTCCAGATCCAGGGCCATCTGGCGAAGCCGTGCCGAGAAGAAGGGGACTACCAGCCAGGCGCCCACACACACCCCCAGGAGGAACGCGCTGAGCGCCCGCACCAGGGCCCGGGTCAAGTTACCCCCCTCCACCCGGCAGGGCATTCGCCCCCTCCCCACAAAGGTAGTAACCCCCTGTCCCGCAGGTCATTCGCCCCCTACGCCGCGCAGGAGCAAGTATCCCAGGTGGGCCCCGGAAAAGGCCGCGAGCAAGTAAATCAACTGGCGGATCATGGGGCGCACTTCTCCGCCCAGGATTCCCGCTTCCAGGGTTTGAAACGTGGCGAAGGTTCCCCCGAGGGCCGTCACCATCCCCCAGATCTTCAGCCTGCCGGCGATCTGGGCCAGGGAGCGGACGGGGTGGGGTTCCACCAGGGCCATGCCCAGGTACCCTGCGACGCTGCCGCCTATCACCACGCCCAGGGCCAGGAAGAAGGCTTCCGCCAGTTGGGCGGCGAACTGCTGCACCGACATCCCCGTATACTTCTACCTGGACTGCGGCCGGGATATTACATAAGGGAAGTGAGGCCGCCCGGCCCGTCCGGCAACCGTGAAAGCCTGCCCCGGGGGCCCCCTGCGGGGATGTGAAGGCGATTGCCAGGGAAGACCGGGGCGGATGGGTGGTGGGAATGTGCGGGCGCATGCCAAAGTGTGGTTGGAAGAAGGGGGCCGGCTCGTCTTTGGCGAGGGAGCCTGTCAACTGCTGGCGGGGATCAAGCAGCAGGGGTCCATCAGCCGGGCAGCCGAAGACCTGCATATGTCGTACCGGATGGCCTGGGGGGTAATCCGGAAGCTGGAGACCAGGCTGGGACATTCGCTGGTGAGCAGCCGGGTGGGCGGGGAAGAAGGAGGCGGTACCGTCCTCACCCCGGCGGGGGAGGATCTCCTCGCCCGTTTTCAGGAGCTGCAACGGCGGGTGGATGAGTTCGCCCAGGCGGCGTTCCGGGAGATATTCGGACCCGCCGCGGCCGGGTAGTCGGGCGCGGCCGGGCGCGGTGCCGGCAGGAATGCGGGGGGACCAGGACGAATAAGACAGCGGTATGTGTGACCAAGCATATCGGTGGAGGCATCAGGTGCGGAAGGTCATGGGGAACCGGGTAGAGAAGGTGACCGTGGTGGCGGGACTTATCCTGTTGCTGCTGGCGGGGGTGGCCTGTTCTCAACCCGACAGAGAGGTCATCCTGGCCACCACCACCAGCACTCAGGACAGCGGGCTCCTCGATGTGCTGGTTCCCCGGTTCGAGGAGAAAACCGGGTACAGGGTGAAGGTGATCGCCGTGGGCACCGGGCAGGCCCTGGCCATGGCGAAGGAGGGCAATGCGGACGTGGTGCTGGTACATGCACCCCAGGCGGAAAAGCAGGCGGTGGCGGAGGGGTACTGCGTTGACCGGCGCCTGGTCATGCACAACGATTTCATCATCGTGGGGCCGCCTTCTGACCCCGCCGGCATCAGGGGAAAAAGGAGGGCGGTGGAGGCGCTGCGGGCCATCGCTGCCAGCCGCTCTCCCTTCGTTTCCCGCGGGGATGATTCGGGTACCCACAAGATGGAGCTGTCGCTGTGGAAGAAGGTCGGGATAAGTCCCTCGCCGGGTGATTGGTACATCCAGTCGGGCTCCGGGATGGGTCTCACCCTCAACCTGGCCTCTGAGAAGGGTGGATACACCATCACCGACCGGGCCACTTACCTGGCTGCCCGCAAGAACCTGCAGCTTGACGTGATGGTGGAAGGGGACGGCGCGCTGCTCAACATCTACCACGTCATGCTGGTGAACCCCGAGAAGTTCCCCCACGTGAACGAGAAAGGAGCTCGGGCCTTCTCCGACTTCATGGTCTCGCCCGAAACCCAAAAGGTGATAGGCGAGTTCGGGGTTGACAGGTTCGGGCAGCCCCTGTTCTTCCCGGACGCCGGAAAGAGCGAAGAAGAATTGGGAGGGTAAAGGTTGGAACTCATCTGGGATGGCCTGCGCACGGCCCTGGCGCTCATGGTCAGGCTGGATCGGGAAGTCCTGGCGATATCGGGGCTGACCCTCAGGGTATCCGGGCTTGCCACCGCGGCGGCGCTCGCCCTGGGCCTTCTCACCGGGGCGGCCCTGGCCCTGGGGAGGTTCCCGGGGCAGCGCTTCCTCCAGAGCGTGATCAACGCCGGGATGGGACTACCACCCGTGGTGGTCGGGCTGGGAGTTAGCCTTCTCCTCTGGCGCAGTGGCCCGCTGGGGTGGTTGCGCCTGATGTACACACCTGCTGCCATGGTGCTGGCCCAGTTCCTGATCGCTTACCCGGTGATGGCGGGGCTGAGCGCGGCGGCGCTCCAACAGGTGGGCCCCGGCTTTCGGCTTCAGGTCGAGGCCATGGGCGCCAGCCGCGTCCAACTGCTCTCTGCCATGCTGTGGGAGGCGCGCTACGGGGTGCTGGGGGCCGTGATCGCCAGTTTCGGTAGCGTGATCTCCGAGGTGGGCGCCTCCATGATGGTGGGGGGCAACGTGGTGGGGCAGACCCGGGTTCTCACCACCGCCATTGTCCTGGAGGTGAACCGGGGCAACTTCGACATGGCCATCGCCCTCAGCCTCATCCTCCTGGGTTTGACCTACGGTGCGGCAGCCGCCCTCACACTCATTCAGCAACGTAAGCGATGACCGCAAGACAAGCGGTAAATGAATCTACGCAGGCGCCGTACCCTGCATGCAAAGCCCGGAGCTGGAGGTGTGGATGCGAGGTTGACACAGGCGGTACTTGAGGTGAGCGGGCTGCGAGTGGATAAGGGCGGACGGCAGATCCTGGCCATCGAGCATCTGGCCGTGATGGAAGGGGAAGTGCTGGGACTGGTGGGTCCCAACGGGGCGGGAAAGACCACCCTCCTGATGGTGATGGCGGGCCTGGACATGGGGTTCCGGGGGCAGCTGGCCGTGGGGGGCGCAGCGCTCGATCCCCGCGGGCTCCTCTTCCACCGGAGACGACTGGGAGTAGTCCTCCAGGATCCCCAGATGCTGGACACCACCGTGCTGGCCAATGCGGCTGCCCCGTTGCGTTATCGCGGCGTGGCGGCCGGAGAGGCCCGGCGCCGGGCTGCCGTCTGGCTGGAGCGCCTGGGGATCGCGCACCTCGCGTCCCGGCCTGCCCGTACTCTGTCTGGCGGGGAACGTCAGCGGCTGGCTCTGGCCCGCGCCCTGGTTGCCGAGCCCCAGTTGCTCTTGCTGGACGAGCCTTTTTCGTCCCTGGACGCTCCTACGCGGGCCGCCCTGCTCACGGATCTCCGGCGGTTACTGGTTTCCCTGGGCATCACCGCGGTGGTGGTCAGTCACGATTTCACCGAAGTACTCTTGCTGGCTCACCGGGTGGCGGTACTCATGGAGGGGCGGCTACGGCAGGTCGGCGAGCCCCGTGAGGTGTTCTCCCGTCCTGCCGATCCCGAGGTCGCGCATCTGGTGGGCATGGAAAACGTGTGGCCGGCCGAACTGGTCACGCGCCCGGACGGACCCCGGGTGTACGTGGAAGGGGTGGAATTGGACATCGACGGGCATCACCCCCCCGGCCGCGTGCGGGTAGGGGTGCGCCCGGAGGCGATTGTCCTTGCCCGGGATGGCCGGGGCTTCCCCGGGGAGGTGAGGGCGGTGGTACCCTTCGGGCCCCTGGTGCGGGTGGAAGTGGCCCGGCCCTTTCCCCTGGTCGCCCTCATCCCCCCCGCTCAGGCCATGGATCTGGGCCCCGGCGATACCGTTCGCATTTGCATTCCGCCGGATGGCCTCCACGTATTCAATGCCGGCTCCCCTGTGTCTTCCGAATGACGGTTACTCGCCGGTTACCTGGCGCGTGGCTGCTGCCTCCTGGGTGGACAGCGAGAAGTGCTGGGCCAGGATATGGAGGGAAGCCGGGTCGACCCGGTCGTAGAGAGGATATATTTCTCTGTCCCGTATCCTCTGTTGCAGTGGTTTCAGGCAGGGGACGGTGCACACGAGGAGAATCGCCTCGCGTGCCAGGTAATCCACAGTGGCTTCATCCCCCACCAGGCAGGACTGCACGTTAACTCCCGGCCGGACCAGCTTTTGCACGATGGAATTGAAGCTGGGTAGCGTTTCGGGATCGCGACACACACACCCCACGGTGGCGCCGGCGGGCACCTGGGAGAGCCGTTCCAGTGTGGCGGGGGAGGTGGCCAACACCAGGCCCAGGATGGGAAGTCCCAGGTGGCCCAGGATGTCGCGAACCTCCCGGTAATGGAAATAGGTGGTGGCTATGGCCGCGTAACGCTCCCGGTGCCTGGCCAGCCGGTCCCGCTCCTGGGTTAGCCGGCTGGTGAGGATTTTCTCCACCCTCAACCCGAGGGAAGAGCGGATGTCGTGTGCGAGGAGTTCCAGCTGGGTTTCATCGCATTCGGCGAAGAGCAGGGTGAGGGACCGGTAATCGCTCCGGTAGCGAGCCAGCAATCTCTCTACCAGTTCCCGCAACTGTTCGGGTGAATAGCCGGCTGCCATGGCCGAGCGCATGGCCTGCTCCACCATCTGCTCCGCGGTGTGCAGGCCAGTACGCGGGTGCTGGTCGGGGCTGACCACGGTGGTCCCGTAGCCACGTCTGCTGACCAACAGGCCGCTTTGCTGCAGTTCCCGGTAAGCGGTCTTCACCGTATTCAGGCTCACTCCCAGAGCGTGAGCCAGTTCCCTTATGGGGGGCAGCAGCGACCCGGGCGGGATTTCGCCGGAAGAGATGCTCCAGCGAATGTTCTCACACAACTGCACATTGAGCGGAACGTTGCTGCGATGGTCTAGTTTCCAGGTGGTGGGAATAGTGATTTTCACGGTGAAACACCCCTCCTTCTCGCCTATTTGTTTCTTTGTGACCCGTAGTAATTCCTCTTTCGTGGCGTGGAGGTGGTACAAATGGTCTCAAGGAGCCGCTGGAGACGGATTATGCCTGCAGTGGTGTGCACCTTGCTGGTGGTCACGGGGTGCCTTCCAGGCAAAATCCCGTCCGGACCCGAAGCGGGCACCCCCGGGCCGTCGTCCCCCGGGCAGCAGACCGCCACCGTTCCCCTGCCGGTGGCCGTCTTCCTGGCCCGGGAAGGCAAGCTGGAAGCTGTTTTCCGCTCCCTCCCGGTTTCCCCCGAGGAGGGGCCCCGGGCAGCTCTGGAGGCCCTCATTGCCGGCCCGACTGCCTTCGAGGAGCGGCAGGGATACCGCCCCGTCCTCCCACCTTCCATCACGGTCCTGGCCGTCAGCGTGCAAGACGATGCAGCCACCGTAGACTTCAGCCGTGAGATCATCACCAGGTCGGGAGACGTGGGAGGGGGATCGTTGGCCGAGTCCCTGGCCCTGCACGCCATCTACCTGACATTGGCACAGTTTCCGGGCGTGGAGCGGGTGAAAGTCCTGGTGGAAGGCCAGAGCGAGGGCATGGTGGATGGGCGGCCGATCAGGGATTTCTGGGGCCACCTGGGGTTGCCCGAGTACCTTGAAGGAGAGATCACCGTCCTGAGGGTGGCAGAGCGTCAACAGGTGGGAGACCAGGGTGTGGTCCGGCAGGCCGGCGGGCTGCGCCTCCAGTCGCTACGCTGGTGGGCTCATCCCAGTCTGTTCCGCGTGGTGTTCGAACTGAAGGGTCCCGGTGGTACCGGGCTGGCCGGGATTCCTCCGGCCCAGGCCTCTTTCTCTGCTCGCCATCACGCTCTCTTCGTTACCATTCCCGGAGTAACGGAAACCGTCGTCGCAGACCTATCTGCCGGACAGGGGGTGGCGGTGAACGACTGGCGCGTGGAAAAACTGACGTGGGAGAAAACAGCCCCGTGCTCTTTCCGGTTGGACCTGTACCCTGACCGCGCCTGCGGTTGGCGCCTGTGGGGACTGGCCGACCCCGCCCGCATCGTACTGGACGTGTACGCAACCGGCCCCGCATCCCGCTGACCGGTTGCCTCACAACGAAAATGTACTTGTGCGCTCGAGGCAACGCGCTCGATTGACAGGGGTCGCGGGTGCACCTATAATGGCCCTGAGCAGAGGCATTGAGGCGGACGAGTAGGTCTGCTGCGCCCGCCAGAGAGAGGGCGCCAGGGGCTGGGAGCGTCCTCGGGAAACGGGCAGACTGAAAACCACCGCCGAGCCGCCGGCGGAAACCCGCGGCGACGGTGTCTGGGGTCGGTCGTCTGCGGTACTATGCCGGGCCGGGTCAGCCCGTTACAGCTCCAGAGCGGGTCGCCCTCGGTCGTGCGCCGGGGCGGTCAACGAAGGGTGGAACCGCGGAGAGATCCCCCCGTCCCTCACGGGGGGCTTTTCTTTTCCGGGACCTCGAGAACCATGCGACCCGGCGGGAAGGCAGGGAGGTGTCGAGATTGGTGAGCGGGATGGAGATCTTGAAGGCGCAGGGAAGAGAGGGAGGCGTGGGTCCGCAGGGGATCCTGGCCGCCAGGTGGCAGGGCGCGGTGGTGGACCTCAGCCGGGATCTGCCCGAAGGAGCGGAGCCGGAGTTCGTTACGTTTGCGGACGGGGACGGCAGGGACGTGTACCGGCACACGGCTGCCCACGTGCTGGCCCAGGCGGTGAAGCGATTGTTCCCGGAGGCACGCCTGGGTATCGGTCCCGCCATCGAGGAGGGGTTCTACTACGATTTCGACGTACCCCGACCCTTCACCCCGGAAGACCTGGCCCGCATCGAGGGGGAGGCGCGCGCCATCATTGCCGCCGACTACCCCGTGCGCCGGCGCGAGGTGACCCGGGAAGAAGCACGGGAGTTCTTCGCCTCCCGGGGTGAGGTCTACAAGGTGGAACTTATCGACGAGTTGCCCGAGGGTGCCACCATCTCCCTTTACGACCAGGGTGAGTTTACCGACCTGTGCGCCGGCCCCCACCTCCCCTCAACGGGATGGCTGGTGGCATTCAAGCTGCTTCACGCCGCCGGGGCGTACTGGCGGGGCGACGAGCGCAACCCCATGCTGCAGCGCATCTACGGCACCGCCTTCCCCACGCAGGAAGATATGGACCAGTACCTCTACCGGGTGGAGGAGGCGCGGCGCCGGGATCACCGTCGCCTGGGGCGCGAACTCGACCTCTTCAGCGTCCATGAGGAGGCCGGGGCGGGGCTGGTGTTCTGGCACCCCCGGGGTGGGGTGGTGCGTCAGATCATCGAGGACCTCTGGCGGGCGGAGCACCGCCGCCGGGGCTACGACGTCGTGTTCACGCCCCATGTGGCTCGCCTGGATCTCTGGAAAGTGAGCGGTCACTGGGACTGGTACCGGGAGAACATGTACTCTCCCATGGACGTGGAAGGGGTGGAGTACCTGCTCAAGCCCATGAACTGTCCCTTCCACATCCTCATGTATAAGTCCCAGACCCGATCCTACCGGGACCTCCCCCTGCGGTGGGCCGAACTGGGGACGGTGTACCGCTACGAACGTTCGGGCGTGCTGCACGGTCTCCTGCGGGTGCGCGGGTTCACCCAGGACGACGCTCACATCTTCTGCCGCCCCGACCAGTTGCAGGAGGAACTGGTGGGGGTACTGGACCTGGCCCAGTACATGGTGGAGTCCTTCGGATTCCGGGACTACGAGATCATGCTTTCGGTTCGGGACCCGGCCAACAAACAGAAGTACATCGGGTCGGACGAAGTATGGGAGGTGGCGGAACGGGCCCTGTTGGCGGCCCTGGCCCAGAAGGAGTTGCCCTATGTGGTGGGGGAGGGGGAGGCCAAGTTCTACGGCCCCGCCATCGACATCACCCTGAAGGATGCTCTGGGTCGGGGTTGGCAGGGACCCACCATTCAGGTGGACTTCAACCTGCCCGAGCGCTTTGACCTCACCTACATGGGGGAAGATAACCGCGAGCACCGTCCGGTCATGATCCACCGCACCGTGCTTGGTTCCATGGAAAGATTCCTGGGCAGCCTCATCGAGCACTATGCGGGCGCCTTCCCCACCTGGCTGGCGCCCGTGCAGGTACGCGTCATCCCAGTGGCCGACCGGCACCTGTCGTACGCCCGTCAGGTGGTCGAGAGTCTGAAGCGGGCGGGTGTGCGGGCAGAGGGTGACTGGCGCAACGAGAAGGTATCGTACAAGATCCGGGCCGCCCAGCTGGATAAGATCCCTTACATGCTAGTGGTGGGAGACCGCGAGGAGGCCTCTTCCCAGGTGGCAGTGCGTCACCGTACCGAGGGTGACCTGGGGCCCATGGCCATGGAAACGTTCCTGGCCAGGGTACGAGAGGAGTGCGCGGGGAGGGGCGTGCCATGGCCGGCATCACCATGAGTACGGCCCGGGATGGTCGTACGGCGGGTGCCGTCACCCTCACCACACGCCGCGGCGCGGTGCAGCCGGATCCGGAGGAAGCGGAAACCGCTCTCCGGGGTGTGCTGGAGGCAGGTGAATCCTTCTGGCTGGACGTGCAGGCTCCGGGCGCTGACGAGGTGGCGCTGCTGGAGCGAGTCCTGGGGTTGCACCCCGTGACCGTGGCCGAGGTCAAGCGTCCCAGCCAGTTTCCCCGCCTGGAAGTATATCCCACCCATGCCGTGCTGGTGCTGCACGCTGTGGAGGTGAACCGTGAGGCGCGGATTCCCGTATCTCGCCTCGAGGTGGACTGCGTGCTCGGACCGACTTATCTGGTGACCGTCCACGCACGGGAGGTCAACGTTCTCCGGGAGGTGCAACAGCGGCTGCGGGACGGCGCGCCTTTTCCCGCCAGGCCGGACCTGGTCCTGGTCGCTATCCTGGATGAGGCAGTGAAGGAACTCTACGCGGCCCTGGACTACCTGGCTGACCGCATCGCCGCACTGGAAGAAAAGGTCATGTCCGGGCGGTTGCGGAATCCCATGCGGGAGGTAACCGCTCTCCGCCGGGCCCTGGTGCGCTTGCGGCAGGGTCTGGGCCCAGAGGAGCAGGCGCTCTCGGACCTGGCCGGGCTGGCCGGAGTGTCCTTGCCACGAGGCCCGGCCGAAACGGCCGGGCAGGCCGAACGGACAGGCGAGGCTGGGCCGATGCTGGTCAGCGAGGTAGCGGCGCTGGCCATGCGCCGGACTGTGGACCTTCTGCGGCGCATCTGGGACGGCGTGGAGGTGGAACGGGACCTGGTGGACAACGTGGTCGAGGTCTATCTCGGCCTGCGTACCGACCGCCTGAACCTGATCATGCAACGGCTTACCCTGATCACCACCATCTTCATGCCCCTTACCCTGATCGCCGGTATTTACGGCATGAACTTCCGGTATATGCCGGAACTGGAGTGGAAATACGGATACCCCGCCGCCCTGCTGTTGATGGTGGTCATCGGATACGGCATGTACCGGTGGTTCCGGTCACAGGGCTGGTTTGGTGAACCCTAATCCCGGATGATGCTCGGACGGAACCTGGGGGTCCCCACCCCGCGGCCGGTGGTGACCCCCCTGTGCACGCCAGTTCATGTCAGTAGGTGAAGCGGTGACCGCCGATGGTAGTTGCCCACGGTCGGGACCACATGTACGGGTTCCAGACCTTGTTGTAGGCGAAGAAGTACAGGGCACCGCCCGTGGGATCGTAGCCGGCGAGAGCCTCCTGGGCTGCCTGCAGGCTTTCTGCGCTGGGGTACACCTGCCAGAGGTACCCGTTCAGGACGGGCTCGAACTGGCCCCAGTCGAAAATGACCCCCCGGATGCTGGAAGGAAACAGGCCGCTGCGGACGCGGTTCACCACCACCGCCCCCACGGCCACTTTGCCGAGGTACGGTTCTCCGCCGGCTTCCGCCTCGATCAGGCGGGCCAGCAGAAGGAGGTCATCTCGGGAATAAGGGACGGCGCCCCAGAACACCCCACGGGAAACCTGGGGATGATCGGGAACCACCAGCGTTTGCCCGGGGTATATCCACCATCCCGCGCCCGGGTTCCACGCTTCCAGGGTGTAGACGTCCGTGCCGAACCACTGGGCGATCTGCCACAGGGTGTCGCCGGGCTGGACGGTGTAGTATGCCGCCAACGCCTGGGCCGGCACCGCCAGCACAAGCAGCACGGCCAGGCCTGCCGTCAGCCGTATCCTGTTGAGATGCTTCATCTCGTTCCCGCCTCCTTCCTGCTTGTCCATTTTACTGGGGGGAGGCGGGTCCTGTCATGTGAAATTTCTGCCTGAAGGCTAAAACCGTTGCGATTGTAAGCAATAACAGGGACGAGATGGCAAACGGGAGGTAGGGATTTACCCGGTACATCCAGCCGCCCGGATAAGGGCCCGCGGCCATGGCCAGGCCGTTGGCTAGGCTGAACAGGGCAAAGCCCAGGCCGCGCCCCCGGGGCGGTAACGAGGTTGCCACCATGGCGGCCAGCAGGCTCCAGGAGACCATCCCTGCCCCGCGCAGGAAGCCGGACAATCCCAGCACCCACATGCTGCTGGAGACCATGAGGGTCCCCAGGGAGAGCACCATCAGAAGCAGGGAAATGGCGACGCCGCGCGCACGACCCATGCGGTCGGCGAGCCATCCCAGTGGGGGGCTGAGCAGGGAGCCGCCCAGGGCAACGGCTGATCCGAGCAGTCCCACCTGGGCGAGGTGAAGGTGGGCCACGTCCTGAAGGAACGGGGTTACGAAGGGGAGGGCTATGTGCTGGACCAGATAAGTGCCTGCTCCCAGCGCCAGCAGCGCCGGGACCCCGGGGAGGGCGAGGAGCTCACGTAAGCCGAGATCGCTTCCTTCGCCTGCGTGGTGGGGCCTCTGGGGGTGCAGGGGGAGGAGAACGACCGTGGAGAGCACGAACAGGCCGAAGGCGGCCCAGAGGACGGGGCGCATCCCGGCCCGGTCAGCCCAGATACCGCCGATCGCGGGTGAGATGATCATACCTAAGGGCCAGGACGCATCCACGATAGCAAAGGTGGTCGACATGCGGTGGGGAGGGCTGAGGTGCGTCATGTAGGCCCGCAGGGCCGGGCCGGAAAGCATGGAGATGTTGTAAAGGATCACGCCGGGCACCAGGTGGGTCCAGTGCTGGGCCAGGATGTACAGGAGGGGAGCGGGCGTGGCCACCGCCCAGCCCGCCACCATCACCCACTTGCGGTCGAACCTGTCCGCCAGGTATCCCCCGGGCAGGTACGATACCGCCATGGTAGCAAAGCCGATCGCATAAAGAAGTCCCAGTTCGGGGGCGTCGGCGCCCAGTTCCCGCACGTACGCTGGCCAGGTGTAAATGTACAGGCCGGCCCCCACGCTCCAGAGGAGTGTGGAAAAGAACAGCAGCCACAGATCCTGCCCCAGTGTCAGGTACCCTGGTTGTCCGTTACCCGGCGGTCCCCCACGGTTCCCAAGCCCGGCGGGGTCGGGTGCTGGGTGGCTCGTGTGCTTTGTCATATCCATTCGGGAGGCTTGAGCACTTTGGTTTCCGCCTGTTCCAGGCACCCCTGCACGAGGGCGTCCACGGGGAGCTTCGCTTCGGCATCTTCCACTTCCTGCAGGGCGGGCCGGGTGCGGGGGTGGCGGGGTACGAAGAGGGTGCAGCAGTCCTCGTAAGGGCGGATGGATATCTCGTAGGTGTCGATCTCCTGGGCTTTGCGGATGATTTCCGCCTTGTCCCAGGCCAGCAGCGGCCTCAGCACGATGAAGGAGGAGGCAGCTTCGATCACCGTCAGGCTTTCCACGGTCTGGCTGGCCACCTGGCCCAGGTTCTCGCCCGTCACCAGGGCAGTGGCCTCCTGCTGGCGGGCGAGGCGCGAGGCCACCCGCATCATGAACCGGCGCATGACCAGCACCCGCAGATCCTCGGGCACTTCTTCCCATATAGCCTTCTGGACCTCGGTGAACCTCGCCAGGTGGAGACGGATGCGGCCGCACCAGGCGGCCAGTTGCCGGCAGAGGTCCTCCACCTTTTCCACTGAGCGGGGGCCGGTGAAGGGCGGGGTGTAAAAGTGCACGCACTCCACTTCCAGACCCCGGCGCATGGCCATCCAGCCGGCCACGGGGCTGTCGATGCCTCCGGACAGGAGGAGAAGGGCTTTGCCGCTGGAACCCAGGGGTAGTCCCCCCGGGCCGGGTACCGATCGCGAGTACAGGTAGGCGTTCTCCCTGATTTCCACCTCCAGGGTCGCCGCGGGTTCACGCACGTCCACTTTGAGTCCCGGCACGTTGGCGAGCAGGTCCGCCCCCAGGAGGCGCTGCAATTCCATGGAATCGGGCTGGAACCCCTTGTTGGCGCGGCGGACCTGCACCTTGAACGTCAGGGGAAGGGTGGGGAGCTCCCCGACCGCCTCGGTCATGAGCTGGCGGGCGGCCTGCCTGATGGCGTCCAGGTCCAGGGGTACGCGCAGGGCCGGGCTTATCGCCACCACACCGAAAACCCGCTTCAGCCGGTTCAGGGCCCGCTCGGGATCGGGCAGGTGCAGTATGTACAGGCGGCCGTGCCGTCTTTCCACCGAAACCCCCGGCCAGGAGGCGAGGGCCCGCTGCAAACCCGCCTGTAGCTTACGCTCGAAGAATTCCCGGTTTTCCCCCTTGAGGCCGATCTCACCGTAGTGGATCAAAAACAGTTTCTCCATGGATTGGCCGCCGGCCGGCTTTCACCTCACCTTACACTTGCGAGAGCCCGGTGCCCCGGTGAGCCGGGCGCGCGCCCGGGTGTCACCTCGCCCTCAGCCTGCCCAGTTCTGCCGCCGCCTGACGGATATGGGTGACCGCGTGGGTGATTTCCTCGCGGGTGGTCAGGCGGGAGAGGCTGATGCGGATGGAACATGCTGCCTCCTCTTCCGAGAGTCCCAGTGCCAGGAGCACGTGGCTCAACGGATGGCGCCGGGAGGTACATGCCGAAGTGGTGGATACGTATACTCCCCTTTCCTCCAGGTAGTGGACCATGGTTTCTCCCCGGATGCCGGGCAAGGTCAGGTTCAGTATGTGAGGAGCGCCCTGCTCCGGCGGAGGACCGTTTATCCGGCAGCCGGGCACCTCCGTGGTGAGGCGGCTACCGATCTCTATCTTGAGGCTCCGCATGTGTTCGGCAGCCAGGGGGCGGGCCTGCTCTGCCAGGTGGGCCGCCAGGCCGAATCCCACTATGCCGGGCATGTTTTCCGTGCCCGCCCGCAGGCCGAATTCCTGCTCTCCCCCCACCAGGAGAGGGCGCAGCCTGATCCCGCGGCGCACGTAGAGGGCGCCCGTTCCCTTGGGGCCGTGCACCTTGTGGGCGCTCAGTGATACCAGGTCGGCCCCCAGCTCGGAAACCCTAACCGGGAGTTTGCCCAGGGCCTGGACGGCATCGACGTGCAGCCAGGGGCGCCGCTTGCCGGTGCCCAGCAGGGCCGCGATGGCACGGATGGGCTGAATCGTCCCCACTTCGTTGTTCACATAGTGAATGGTTACCAGGACCGTGGTCGGTCGCAGGGCGCGTTCCAGTTCCCTGAGGTCCACGGTGCCGGTGGTGTCCACGCCCAGGTAGGTGACTTCCCAGCCTTCCTGTTCGAGCATGCGGCAAGTTTGGAGTACGGACGCATGTTCTGTTATCGTGGTGATGAGGTGTCGTCCCTCGGCGTGCCTCATCCAGGCGGTGCCCCTGATGGCCAGGGCGTTGGCTTCCGTCCCTCCTGAAGTGAAGATGACCTCCTGTGGGACGCAACCGAGCACGCCCGCTAGCCTCTCCCGGGCCTGATTGCTGAGCTTCTCCGCCTCCAGGCCCAGCCGGTGCAGGGAGGAAGGGTTTCCGTAGTGATCTACCATCACTTCCCGCATCGTATCTGCCACTTCAGGAAGCACCACGGTGGTGGCCGCGTTGTCGAGGTACACCTCCACAGAATATCACCCCGCGGGCCCCGGAAACGGGGCCCCCCTGAAATCATATCCTGGCACCGGGGGCGGCGCAACTTGTCCGGGGTCCGTCACGCGGTGACGGATAGGAAAAAGGGGTGCGCAGGTAGAATAGAGGCCACAGCGAGGCACGGGATCTGGTAAAATTTCTTGGGAGTCAGGGAGGGTCTTCACTCGGCCGGGCCGGGGAATAAGTTGCTCTTCAGGGTGCTGGCGGCGCTGGCCACCGCCCGCGACGACGAGGCGGTGTGCCATGTACTGGCAGCCGGCCTCGCCCAGGCCGCTGCCTGTGATCGGGGTCTGGCCGTTTGTCTGGCCGAACCGGGTGGCGAGCTGCGCCCGGTGGCCTTTCTCGATCCGAGTGGCAGCGGGGCAGCGGAGCTGCCTGCGCCGGGATCCCGAACCCTGGTGGAACAGGTGCTTAGAAACAGGCGTCCCTACTTGGGCCCCGCCGACGGCGGTGATTGCTGGCCGCTGCCCGCGGGAGCGGGGCAGGTACTGGTTCTTCCGGTTGGAGGGCGCACGGGGACGCGGGCAGTGGCCATCCTGGGGCGCGGCGCGGGCGGTAGTTTTTCCCTGGCGGACCTGGAGATCTGTCTCCTCCTGGCAGAGCAGGCCGGATTCGCCCTGGACAACGTGCACCTCATCTCCCGGTTGCGGCAAACCGCCCGCCGGCTGGGCAAACAGAGGCAACAGTTGAAGGAAATCACCGTGGGGGCGGTGCGTGCCCTGGTGGCAGTGGTTGATTCCCGGGTTCCTTACTTCCGAGGGCATTCTACCCGCGTGGCCGAATACGCCCTGGCCATCGGACAGGAGATGCGGCTTAGCTACCACGAATTGGAGGACCTCCGCTACGCCGCCCTCCTGCACGACATCGGTCGCACCGAGGTGGACGTGCGCATCCTGCGCAAGCGAGGCCCCCTGGATTCCGGCGAACGGGGTGCGGTGATGGCCCACGCCACCTATGGCGCCAGGTTACTGGAGGAAATTCCCATCTTGGGGCGCCTGGCTCCCGCGGTGCGCCACCACCATGAGTGGTATGGAGGGGGAGGGTACCCCGACTCTCTCAGCGGGGAGGACATACCGCTCCTGGCTCGCATCCTGGCCGTTGCCGATGCCTTCGACGCCATGACGTCCGTGCGTCCCTACCGGGGTTCATACAGTCTGGACGAGGTGAAAGAGAAGTTGCAGGCGGCCCGCGGCATCCAGTTTTGCCCGCGGGTGGTGGATGCCTGGCTAGCCGTGCTGGAGCGGGCAGAGCGATATAGTCTTCCTCTCTGGAAAGAGATCCAGGTCCGCCAGCGCCACGCCGCAAAGGGGCGGCGCCCGGGACAGTTTGCCGCTGGCCGCATCCTCCCCGTGCACGGTCGGGAACTGGCCGTGGTCTACCGGGTGGCCCAGGAGACACGGGCGCTACTGGATCTGGACGTTCTGTTGCAGCGTATTCTGAACATCCTGCATGAATCCCTGGGCCCCGGCTACCAGTACATCGTCCTGTTGCCCGATGAGACCAGCGGTGACCTGGTGGTGCGGGCGGTGGCCGGCTATCCCCAGGAAGTGGTAGGATTCCGGGTTCCCCGGGGGCAGGGAGTGACGGGATGGGCATTTCGCACCGGGCAGATGCAGGTGGTGGACGATTGCAGCCAGGATGCCCGGTACATCAGCGTCCCCACCGGAGCCAACGCCTCGGAGGTGGCCATCCCTCTAGTGGCCCAGGAGCAGGTCATAGGCGTGCTGGACGTGGGGAGCAATACGGTGGCCGCTTTCAGCGAGGACGATCTGCAACTTTTGGTGGCCGTGGCGGGCCACGTGGCCGACTACATCTTCGTGGCGCTGCAACATCGCTATGCCACCCGGGCGGCGGTCACGGACGGTCTCACCGGTGTGTATAATTATGCATACTTCTATGCCCGGTTGCAAGACGAGCTGGCACGCTGCCGCCGGCTGGGCGCCCCCCTGGCACTGGTATTCCTGGATTTCGACCAGCTCAAGCGCGTCAACGACCGCTACGGGCACCTCGCGGGTAACGCAGTGGTGCGTGCGGTGGCCGAGCACCTCCAGTCCCAGGTGCGAGCCGCCGACGTGGTGGCACGTTACGGGGGAGACGAGTTCGTCATCATCATGCCTGACACCGGGCTGAAAGGGGCTCACCTGGCCATGACCCGGGTGATGGAAGGATTTCCCACTACGGTGTACGTCCGGGAGAAGAGGGTGCCTGTCCCCAGCATGAGCTGGGGAGTGGCTGCCTACCCCGAGGACGGCGAGACCCCCGAAGACCTGCTGGGGGTAGCCGATACCCGCATGTACCGGCACAAGGGAATCGAGATTCAGGATTGATTGCCTGGCCTCGGCTGGGTGTGTTATACTGGCTAAGGCCGCCGGAGGGAGGGGAAAGAATATAGACAGGGACCTGCGGGTCAACGAAGAGATCCGGGCGCGCGAGGTGCGCCTGATCGGTGTCGACGGCCAGCAACTTGGGATATATCCCCTGCGTGAGGCGCTGCAAATAGCATATGATCAGGGGTTGGACCTGGTCGAAGTGGCTCCCCAGGCGCGGCCCGTCGTGTGCCGCATCATGGATTACGGCCGGCACAAGTATGAGATGGCGAAGCGGGATCGGGAGGCTCGCAAGAAGCAGCGCACGGGGGACATGAAGGAGACCAAGTTGCGACCGCGCATCGAACAACACGATTTCGCAGTGAAGGTGCGCAACACCAGGCGTTTCCTAGAGGACGGGGACAAGGTGAAGGTGACTCTCATGTTCCGGGGCCGGGAACTGGCTTACGTGGATTTGGGCAGAGAGGTCCTGGAGCGCCTGGTGCAGGAAGTTTCCGACCTCGCGGTGGTGGAAAGACCGCCCCGCCTGGAAGGACGCAACATGGTAATGATCTTGAGTCCCAAGAACACGGGGTAAAGCAACGGAGGCCTGCGTGCATGCCCAAGATGAAGACTCACAGTGGTGCTAAGAAGCGGTTCCGGGTTACCGGCCGGGGCAAGGTGCGTGCCCAGCACGCGTTCACCAGCCACAAATTCGAGAAGAAAAGTGCGAAGCGCAAGCGCCGGCTCGACCAGGCGAAGATGCTGGAAAAGGCTGAATCCAGGCGGGTGCGGCGCCTGCTGCCTTACGCCTTTTGATACCCGCGTAACGTCGGGTTATGGGGAAACGTTGACGTTCGGAGGAATCGTGTATGCCGAGGGTTAAGACCGGAGTACCGAAGAGGAAGCGGCACCGCAAGATACTGAAGCTGGCCAAGGGATACTGGGGCCGGCGATCCAGGATTTTCCGGGCGGCCAACGAGGCGGTGATGAAGGCCCTTGCCTACGCCCGTCGCCACCGGAGGGAAAAAAAGCGGGATTTCCGCCGCCTGTGGATCGCTCGCATCAATGCCGCCGCCCGGCTGAACGGCATGTCCTACAGCCGGCTCATGGGAGGGCTGCGGCGGGCAGGCATCACTATCAACCGGAAGATGCTGGCTGACATGGCCGTCCGCGATGGGGAGGCCTTTGCTAACCTGGTGGAGAAGGCGCGGCAGGCTCTTTCGGCGTAGCGCGGGAGCGTGGGGCGCGAAAAACAGCAGGGCGGGGCGCAGCCGGGCATGGTGACCCGAGAACCCCAAATCCGCAGCCGCCAGAACCGCTGGATCCGGTGGGTGCGGAGTCTGGGAGCGAGAGATGAGCGGCAGCGGCAGGGCCTCACGGTAGTCGAGGGTCGCCGGCTGGTGGCCGAGGCCCTGGAGGCGCGGGTGGCCCTGCCTGTGGTTTTGTATACCCCGGAACTGGCTGGCCATCCGGAAGGGATTCCCCTGCTGGAGCGGGCCGCGGGGGCGGGTAGCCGGCTGCTGTGCGTGGCCCCCGAGGCCCTGGAAGCATGTGCCCAGACCGTCACTCCCCAGGGTGTGGTGGCCGTGGGGGAGTTCAGCGAGCAGCCCTTGCCCCCGGGCGAACTCACCTCCCCGCAGGGGGTACTGGTGGCACTGGACGACGTGCAGGACCCGGGCAATGTGGGTACCATCGTCCGGGCCGGCCTGGCGGCGGGCGCGCGGGGTCTGTTGCTGGGTCCGGGCACGGCAGAACTCTCTTCTCCCAAGACGCTGCGGGCCAGCATGGGGGCTGTTTTCCGGGTGCAAGCCTGGCGGGTGCCGGACTGGGGTGTGCTGGCCCGCCTGAGGGAGCGGGGATGGCGGGTGGCGGGCACGCAGACCCGGGGAGGGTTACCCCCTTACGGAGTTGACCTCACGGGGGGCGTGGTGATCCTGCTGGGCAATGAGGCGCGGGGGCTCTCCCGAGGTCTGGAAGAGATGGCAGATGTGGCGGTTTCGATCCCCATGCCGGGCGGGGCGGAATCGCTCAACGTGGCCATGGCCGGAACAATCCTTTTATACGAAAGTGTACGCCAGCAGGCCGTTGTGCGCCCTGGGGGCGTGTGATATAATCCGGGGCGACAGCGACGGGAAGGGGCGTGCGAGGGTATGTCAGCTGCTGACCTCTGGTGGAGGATCTTCGAGCTGACCGGTTCCGTCACCGCCTACCTTATGTACCGCCGCTTCAGAATCCTGCAACCGAATCCAGCCAGGCCTTGACGGAGGAAAGTAATCCAGATCCTGCCCTGCAGGGAGGGCGGGCCGCAGACTGGGAGCCCGCCCGGGTGTGACTGGACGAAGTTCCCTCCCGAGCCGCCGCCTGAAACCCCTGCCGGTGAGCTCCGCGGCCAGCCAGGACGACGCCCGGGATGACCAGGGTAGACGGCTGTCAGCACGGGCACCGCCGCCGGAGGGCGCAAGTAGGAGCGGTCGCACCCTGCGTTAAGGGGCAAAGAGAGGGATCGGCCCAGCCCGTGCCGGTCCAATTCAAGGTGGTACCGCGGGAAGTCCCGTCCTTGCAAAGGACGGGACTTTTTCGTGGGGAGGTGTGAGGAAGCGTGGAGTGGGATTGGGTTCGCGCGAGAAAAGAGGCCGAGGAAGAGATGGCTCGCGCCCGCAGCCTGACGGAACTGGAAGAGATCCGCATCCGCTATCTGGGGAAGAAAGGCCTGGTGACGCGTGCCCTCACGCAACTGGGTAGCCTGCCGCCCGAACAGAGGCCCGAGTTCGGTCGCCAGGCTAACACCCTGCGCCGGGCCGTGGAGGAGGCCCTGGCCCGCCGCCGGGAGGAAATCGAGAGTGAGGAGGAGGCCAGGCGCCTGCAGGACGAGGCGGTGGACGTGACCCTGCCCGGTGTACCCGTGCGCCGCGGTTCTCTGCACCCGCTGTACCAGGTGGCGGAGGAAGTCAAGCGCATCTTCCTGGGGCTTGGCTTCTCGGTGGCGGAGGGGCCGGAGGTGGAATACGACTGGTACAATTTCGAGGCCCTGAACATCCCCCGGGATCACCCGTCCCGGGATGCCCAGGAATCCCTTTACATTACCGATGATATCCTGCTGCGTACGCAGACTTCCCCCGTGCAGATCAGGGTCATGCAGAGCATGGCTCCCCGGCTGCCGGTGAAGGTGATCGCGCCGGGCAAGGTCTACCGGCGCGACACCGTGGATCCCACCCACTCCTTCATGTTCCACCAGGTGGAGGGCCTGCTGGTCGACCGCGGAGTCACCATGGCCGACCTGAAGGGCGTGCTGGAGGAGTTTGCCCGCCAGCTTTACGGCCCCCAGACCCGGGTTCGCCTGCGTCCCAGTTACTTCCCCTTCACGGAACCCAGTGCCGAGCTGGACGCTACCTGTCCCCTGTGCGGGGGTCGGGGGTGCTCCACCTGCGGAACTGGCTGGCTGGAGATGGCGGGTTGCGGTATGGTCCATCCCCGCGTGCTGGAAGTGGGCGGGTACGACCCGGAGGACGTGGCCGGGTTTGCCTTCGGCATGGGCCTGGATCGGCTGACCATGCTCAAGTACCGCATTACCGACATGAGGCTGTTGTTCCAGAACGACGTGCGCTTCCTGGAGCAGTTCATCTGAGTCTCCCAGGGCGGTTCGCGCTGCCACCGGGGACGAAATTCTGTTTTCGGGCGAGAGGTGAGAGCCGTGCGGGTTCCGCTGGGATGGTTGCGGGAGTATGTGGAGGTGCCGTGGGATGCGGAAGAACTGGCAGAGCGGCTCACCTGGACCGGTCTGAAGGTTGAGAGCATCGACCGGCTGGGGGAGGAACTGGCCGAACTGGTTGCCGCTCGCATCCTGGAGATCCTCCCTCACCCCCGGTCCCGGGCCCTCTGGGTGTGCCGGCTGGAGGACGGGCAGGCAATCCGCCAGGTGGTCACTGGGGCAGCCGGGTTGGCGGCAGGTCAGGTGGTGGCCTACGCCCGTCCCGGGGCCGTGCTGCCCGGGGGGCGGCGGATAGGCAGCCAGCGCTTCGGGGGCGAACTGTCGGAAGGCATGCTCCTTACCGCCACGGAGCTGGTGCTGGGGGAGGAGCACCGGGAGGGTGAGGGGATCCTGGTGCTCCCGTCCGGGTTGGCTCCGAGCACCGACCTGGTGGAGTACTTTGGGCTGAGGGACACGGTGCTGGAACTTGAGCTCACCGTGAACTATGCCGTGCACTGCCAGAGTATGGTGGGAGTGGCCCGGGAAGTGGCCGCCCTGACCGGAGGAGAGGTGCGGTTGCCTCCCGAGTTCGCGCGCAGTTACCAGCCCGCCATGTCCGCGGGGGAGGACGCCCACGGGGAGGCCGCCGTCCTCACCTCCGTGCGGGTGGAGGATGCTGAACTTTGTCCCCGGTATACAGCCATTCTCCTGCGGGACGTGCGGCCGGCATTTTCGCCCGTGCCCATCCAGTTCCGCCTCCACGCCGCCGGCATGCGACCCCTGGGGGCGGTGGTGGATGTGACCAACTACGTCATGCTGGAACTTGGTCAGCCCCTGCACGCCTTCGACCTGGCCCGCCTGGAGGAACACCGCATCGTGGTGCGGCGGGCCCGTCCCGGCGAGCGCCTTCGCACCCTGGACGGGCAGGAGCGGGAACTGACGGAGGAGATGCTGGTCATCGCCGATGCCTGCCGCCCCGTGGGGCTGGCGGGGGTCATGGGCGGGGAAGATACCGAGGTGACTTCCACCACCCGGGAAGTGTTGATGGAGGCGGCCTGGTTCCATCCCGTCAACATCAGGCGCACTTCCCGCCAGCTCGGTTTGCGGACGGGAGCGGCAGCCCGCTTCGAGAAGGGTATTGACCCCGCCGGGGTGCTGGCCGCTTCCCGGCGGGCCTGTTGCCTGCTGGAAGAAATGGGAGTGGCCAGGGTGGTACCAGGTGCCATCGACGTGCGTTCCTGCCCGTACGGGCTCCGGCAGGTCCAGCTGCGGCCGGCCCGGGTGCACACGTTACTGGGCCTGGACATCCCGCCTCCGCAGATCCGGCAGATGCTGGTCCGCCTGGGTTTCGCAGTTTCCCCGCCGGGGTCGGCCCGGGTCGAGGCGCCACCCGGTGACGGCACCGGGGGGCGGTGGCGGGCGGCGTCGGAGGGCGCCAGGGACGGGCGAGGGCAGGCAGCGGCAGAAGGCGGCGAAGACGAGCGATGGGAGGTGGCGGTTCCCACCTGGCGGGGCGACGTGGTGGGGGAGATCGACCTCATCGAGGAAGTGGCGCGTATCTACGGATACGAGCGCATACCCTCAACCCTGCCCGCGGGATCGCCCGCGGCAGGCTACCTCACGCGGGAGCAGCGCCTCATCGGACGGGCCCGCCAGGTGCTGGCCGCGGCGGGGTTCTCGGAGGCACTGACCTTCTCGCTCATTTCCCCCGAGGCATTTGACCGCCTGGGTCTGCAGGGAGATGACCCCCGCCGGCGGGCTCTTACCGTACGCAATCCTCTCAGCGTGGAGTGGAGCGTGCTGCGCACCAGCCTGATCCCCGGGTTGCTCGGCTGCTTGGCCCACAACCAGGCCCACCGGGTGCCGCGGGCCGGGCTGTTCGAGATCTCGGCGGTGTACCTGCCCCGTGAACTGCCGCCCCGGGAACTCCCCGCCGAGCGCCTCCACGTGGCGGGGGCGGCGTACGGCCCGTGGCGGGAGGGCCACTGGAGCGGGGATTCTCCGGAGACCGACTACTTCCTCATGAAGGGCGTGGTCGAGTACCTGCTGGATGCCCTGGGCGTGGGCCCGACCGAGTTCACCCGGGCCGGGGAGCCGTTCCTGCACCCCGGACGGCAGGCCAGGGTGACGGTGGGAGAGCACCTGCTGGGCGTGGTGGGAGAACTGCACCCGCGGGCGGCCCGCGCCCACGAAGTGGAGGGCAGGGTGGCGGTGTTCGAACTCGACTTCACCGCAATCCTGGCCCTGGCCACCGAGGAGCGGCGTTACCGGCCGCTACCCCGCTACCCGGCCGTATCCCGCGATGTAGCCTTCATGCTGGCCGATCACATCCCGGCCGCCCGCGCCGAGGAAGTGATCAGGCGCCACGGCGGGCCCTTCCTGGAGAGCCTGCGGCTGTTCGATGTCTACCGGGGGGAGGGTATCCTGCCCGGTCACCGCAGTCTGGCATACTCCCTGGTGTACCGCTCACCGGAGAAAACCCTCACCGACCGGGAGGTGGATGAGATCCACGCCGGGGTGAGGCGCGCCCTGGAGATCGAGCTGGGTGCTACCCTCCGCTAGGGCGAAACCGCACCCGGGCGTCGGCTGCCGATCCCGACTTTGGTACCTGCTGGTCCGGCCCTGATAGGTAGGTGGGGACGGCCGGGGCGGCGAATTCTCCCTCACATAGAACGGGGGTGCCCGGCCGTGTACCAGATCAGGCAATTGGAGCCGCGGGATTACGGAGCCGTTTCGGAGGCCATAGCGGGGTGGCTGGACATTTCCTGGGCCGGCCAGGTGGCCCCGGGGTACTTCCTGCACTTTGCCGATACCGGCTTTGTGGCCGAAGAAGACGGCGAGCTGATAGGGTTCCTGTTGGGGTTCGTGTCCCAAGCGCGACCAGGGGAGGCGTACATCCACCTGGCGGGAGTGCACCCCGACCGGCGAGGCGCGGGGGTGGGACGCCGGCTGTACGAAACCTTTTTTACCGCCGTGGAGGAGCGGGGGTGCCACACCGTGTCCGCCATCACCGGTCCCCTCGGCCCCGAGTCCCTTGCTTTCCACCGCAGTCTGGGGTTTGAGGTGATTCCCGGGGGTGTGGCGGTGGACTGGGGGGAGGGGGCTGCGGGCGGGGCCGGCACCGACAGCGGAGCGGGCACCGGCGCCGCGGTGGGGGCCGGGGCGGGAGCGCAGATGCCCAGAGCCCTCTTGCGCAAACAGCTTTATCCGCCCGGGACGAAGCTGCAGGAGATGACGGTGGAGGAGCGCCTGTACCACCGGGTGCGGGGGGCCAGCGTCGCGGAAATGGTGGCCATGCTGCGGGAGTTGCAGCGCCACTTCGGACCCGCGGCGGTCGAGGTGGCGGCCCGGGGGCTTGCCCAATTGCACCGGCGCCGCTGGAGGCAGCGGGCCCAGGAACTGGGCAAAGACGATCTGGACACCTACCTGCGGCTGCGCTTCCTGAGTAACCCCCTGGTGACGTGCGGAGTGAGGTTCGAAGGGGCCACTGCGGTGCTGCGTGTCTCCCGTTGCCTGTGGGCGGAGAAGTTTCGGGAGCTCGATGCTGCTGACCTGGGATATGTGCTATGCTGCCGCATGGGGGAGTACTCTGCCCGGGGGTTCAACCCCGCGTTCGGGCGGTCCCTGCGGAGCACTCTCATGCAGGGTGACACTCACTGCGACTACCGACTGTGGGACCGCCGCAGCGCTCCGCCCGTCTCACCTTGAGTGCAGGCCCCGTGCCCGGGACGGTACGGGGCGGGGATGTTGTATATGTGCCGGCCGGGGCAGGTCAGGCGGTGGCCCGTTCCCAGAGCTGGCGCAGGACCTGGTTGGCCCCCCAGGGGGTTTCCACCCGGCGTTTCTGGCCGGTACGGTCGGGGAACATAAGATAGCCGTGAAGGAGCCCGAACTCGAAAAGGTCCCTGGTTACCTGGACGTCACCCCGGCAGTACTCGATCACCAGGTCGAGGCGTCCCTGGCGGAACCACTGCACGGACTGGAGGCCGTCCGCCATCTTACCCCGGCCCAGGGTGGCCAGGGCCAGAGCGGCCAAACTCACCCGGTATCCCAGGCGTGCCTCCAGTTCCCGAAGCATGTCAAGGGTGGGCACCCCGTCGAGCCGGTCCTCCGCGTAGGGGGCGAGCACCCGGTAATCGAACGCCAGCACGTTGAAACCGACCACCAGATCGGCCCCGCGCAGGCGTTCCACCAGATGGGCGGCCTGGTCTTCCAGGTAGTGTTCGAACTGCCGGTGGCGGGTGCTCCAGACCACCCCGCAGGCCAGGCGCAGTTTTTCCGGGAAGTATCCACCTACTTCCTGGAAGAGGAATTGGGTCTCCAGGTCGAAGAAAAGTACCTCGGGAACCGCGGGAGTAACCGGCACTTCTTATTCCTCCCCGGAGGCTTTGCCACGGCAAGGGCAGCCTCCTCGGAGACTCTTCCACGAGAGGAGCCGGTTTCCTTCCTCGGAAGGAGGGGCCAAGGATGACGCAGCAAGCGTCCAACTACCAGGTGGCGTGGCTGTTGGAAGAGATCGGTGACCTGCTCGAGATCAAGGGTGAGGACGCCTTCAAGGTGAGGGCCTACCGGCGGGCTGCCCAGGTCCTGCGGGGCTGGGCAGAAGAGGTGGCACATGTGGCCGCCGCAGGCCGTCTTACCCAGATCCCCGGCGTGGGCAAGGCGCTGGCTGCCAAGATCGAGGAGATCCTGGCTACGGGCACGTGCCGGGCCCTGGAGCGGCTGCGACAGGAGGTACCGGCCGGGCTGCGTCAGATGCTGGACATCCCTGGGGTGGGAGGCCGCACGGTGGGAACAATCTGGCGGGCGCTGGGAATCACCACCCTGGGTGAGCTGGAAGCCGCCGCCCGCGAACACCGCCTGAGGACCATCCGCGGGCTGGGGGCCAAGAAGGAGGAAGCCATCCTGCACGGGATCGAGCTCCTGCGCGTGCGCCTGGAGCGAAGCCCCCTGGGCCTGGCATACCCTGTCGCTCGGGAACTGGCGGCATATCTGGCCAGCCTGCCGGTGGTGGCAAGGGTGGAAATAGCGGGGAGCGTCAGGCGAGGAAAAGACCTGGTCAAGGATGTCGACCTGGTGGTGGCCTCGGGAGAGCCGGCCCGGGTGATGGATTTCTTCGTGCACATGCCGGTGGTGGACGAGGTGGTGCTGCAGGGGGAGACCAGGTCTCAGGTCAGGACCCGTTTCGGGCTGGGAGTCGACCTGCGCGTCGTCTCCTGGGAGGAATTCCCTTGCGCCTGGCAGTACCTCACCGGGTCTGCCCAGCACAATGTGCGCCTGCGCGGCCGGGCCCGGGAACGGGGATTGCGGCTCAATGAGTACGGTCTCTTCACCGACGATGAGCGGCGCCTGCCGGTGGCAGAGGAAGCCGACATTTACCGCCATCTGGGGCTGGAGTTCATCCCGCCCGAACTGCGGGAAGACAGGGGGGAAATCGAGGCAGCCGCGCAGGGGAAGCTGCCCCGCCTCGTCCAGGAGGACGATTTGCAGGGGGACCTGCACTGTCACACGGACTGGTCGGACGGGGGGAACTCCTTGGAGGAAATGGCGCGTGCGGCCATGGCTCGTGGATACCGGTACTTGGCCATTTGCGACCACTCGCGCAGCCTGACGGTGGCCAACGGGCTGGACGCTGAGCGCCTGGCCCGCCAGGGAGCCCAGATCGAGGCCCTTAACCGCAAGTGGGAGCGGGAAGGTGTGGATTTCCGGCTGCTGCGGGGGATCGAAGTGGATATCCTTGCCGATGGCCGGCTGGATCTGGAAGACGAGGTGCTGGCCGAACTGGACGTGGTGGTGGCCTCCGTGCACAGCGGTTTCCGTCAGGACGCGGCTACCATGACTGCCCGCATCGAGCGCGCGCTGAGGAACCCTCATGTGGACGTCCTGGGGCACCCCACCGGGCGCCTCATCGGGCGCCGGTCGGAGTATGCGGCGGACGTCAAACACATTTTCCAGGTGGCCGCGGAAACGGGGAAAGCCCTGGAGATCAACGCCTCACCCGACCGCCTGGACCTTTGCGATGAACTGGCCCGGGAAGCAGCCCTGGAGTGGGGCATCCCGCTGGTCATCAACACCGATGCCCACAGCGCGGGGGGCCTGGACGACATGCACTTCGGCGTGCAGGTGGCTCGCCGCGCCTGGCTCAACAAGGAGCACGTGCTGAACTGCGGCGACCCCGATTCTGTGCTCTCCTTCCTCAAGAAACGAGGCACGCACCACGACTGAGTGCAGTCCCGGGAGGAGCTGCCCCCGAATCCGAATCCGCTCGCGCAAGGGCAAGAGCTGCTTGTCTCGCCACCTGGACTCGTTCCGATCGGTAGTTCAGCGGGCCTTTGCCCTTTCCGGATTACTTGACTTCCCGCATGGCACCTTCTTAGCCGACGCTTCTGCAACTTGCCACATGAAGTTGTCGATGCTGCGGCATGGCCGCGTGGAAAAACGTGAGCCGTTACCGATACCGAGTCTACCGAAACGTATACAGCGGGTGGGGGGTGGGACCTCCAAGTCAAGCTCGTGCGCCGGAAGGATTTAGCGTTTCTGCCGCGAAGGCAATAGGCGCCAGGTGGCCCGGCGTAATCGTGCACAGCGGGCATACTGTTAAGGTGGTCCGTTTTTCCGCTGCCGTCCCCGTCGGCCGAAGCTTTGGGCGGCGGGCTGTTATCGTTATGAATCATCCGGAGAACGGTGCCCGGGCGATCAGCATGGTGTGACGGAGGTGGGGCGGAGTGAGCCGGAAGAGTTCAATTGTGCGGTGGCTGCTGATTGCGGGCCTTGCGTCCTGGATAGCGCTTTTTTCTGCGCTGGCTGGCTCGGACCGGGCTCTGGCTGACACCGTGCCGACGCAGGCGATGGAAATCAGGTTCACCATCGGGGAGAGGCGGTATTTCGTTAACGGTGCAGAGCGGCTCATGGATGCCTCGCCGTTCGTCAAAGAAGATCGGTCCTATGTCCCGGTTAGATATCTGGCTGAGCCTATGGGTGCTCTGGTGGGGTGGGAGGGTCCCCTGCAGCGGGTAACTCTTACGTTTCCTGGCAAGAGGGTGGAGCTTTTCATAGGCAGGCCCGTCGTGGTGGTGAATGGCGAAGAAAAGCCCATCCCGGTGGCCCCCCTGGTGAAGGAGGGCCGGACCTACCTGCCGGCAAGGTTTGTGGCCGAGGCGTTCGGGTACAAGGTGGATTGGGAGCCCCGCACGCACACCGTTGTCATCTCGAGGGCGGACTGGGCCAACCCATACAGCCTCTGGGTTTTTGATCAACCACCACTCGACTATCTGAAAGAGGTGGGCGCCACTGGTACGGCCTGGTCGGTGTTTTTCTGGGGCCGCAATCCTGAAGATGAAGCCTACGTCCGGCAGCTCCATGGGGCTGGTTACCGGGTGCTCTCCAACCTCCCCAGTGACCAAGGCTCACAGTGGCTCAGCGAGGAAGGCTGGAAGGGACTTGACCCAGCGCTCATCGAGGCGGGAGCCAGCAGGAAAAACGATGGTTCCATCGTCTATTTCGACCTCGGCAGCAACAAGATAAGGTCCGCCTACATGGACCATAACAGCCCGGCCTGGCAAAACTACCTCGAGACTATGGTCAAGGAGCACATCGACGGCGGCGCCGATGGCATCCTCATCGACGGGCTGCAGGGGCCGGCAGTAAGTGTCTTCTACGGGGGCAATTTTTCGCGGGATACCATGGCCGGTTTCAGAGATCATCTGGCCCGAAAATTCTCTCCGGACGTCCTGGTGGCCAAATTCGGCATAAGCGACATCAACAATTTCGATTACGGGCGTTACCTGGCTGCCAGGGGGATCAAGTCCGCCTATGACGACCCCAACCCCGAGCTTCTCCAGGAGTATCTCCGTTTCATGTACGCCAGCCGCATCTCGTATCTCAAGAAGCTGGTGGGGCAGGCCAAAGAGCAGGGCGGACCCAACCTGATCATCGCGGGCAACGCCTACCAGTTCGGCCCGAGCTACCAACCCATCCTGCCCCTCCTCGACCTCGTCGTCTCCGAGCTGCCCATGGGGGCTTTACCGGAGGGAAAGCAGGCCGGCCTGTACCTTCTGGCCAAGTCCATCGTCGGTCCCAAGCCTATGGTCGGGTTCCCGGATATTTACACCCTGGCAACCCTCTCCCCTCAGGACTACGGCCTGTGGCGTCACTGGCTGGCGGAAGCCCTCTCCTGCGGGGGGACGGTCATGCTGCCTCACAACGCCTTTACCATGGGCGCGGGCAGCTTCACCTTGCCGGCCGGAGAAATCGCCCCGTACACGCGTTTCTTGCGGGCGCACCCGGAGGTGTACACGCCGGAGGCCAAGAGTTTGGCCAGGGTGGCCGTGCTCTACGATCTGGGTTCGACCCTGTTTGAGTGGAATGCCTGGCAAAGCTACCTGGACTTGACGAAGGCGATGCAGGAGCAGCACATCCCTTACGATGTGCTATTCCTCGGCGACGGCGAGTTGGCTGCTGGCGGGGTGTCGGGGGAGGATCTGCAGCGGTATTCGGCCGTGGTGGTTCCTCCACTGCACAAGTGCCTTGCTGCCGGACAAAGCCTCTCGGCTTATGCGTCTTCCGGTGGAAAGATCCTGCGGGTACAGCCCGGTACCATCGGCCAGGTCGGCTTGCTCTTGCGGCAGATGGGGGTTAACCCCGGGCTGGAGACCGACGCCTCGCCATCCCTCGGCGTGTTCCCCTACGTCACTCCCTGGGGCGGGGTCGTCCATCTCGTTAACTATGCCTACGACTATTCGCGGCACGACTTTCAGCCCCAAACCAGCATCACGCTGAAGCTGACGGTGCCTGCTGGTGCGGATGTTTCGGGCATGACCCTGAAACTGATGACCCCCGACGGGAAAGATGGATCATCGGAGACGGTGCTGCCCTGGAAGCTTGAGGGTGGCACGATTGTCTTCACGGTGCCGGAGGTGCGCTGTTATGCGGTGGTGGCGCTGGGAAGGTAGCTGCACGCTGGTGGCAGCCTGTCCCTTTGCCTGAAGGGTGTCGCGGCAGCCCCTTGCGGTGCCCCGCAGACGGGGTTACCATGGCGAACGTTGCACGAGAGAGACAGGGGGATGTGGGTGTCGCACAGGGTGGGGGCGGTAAGCGCCAGCGCCAGCGCGGTCAGGCTGAGTGAGGCGCAGGCTAGGGCGGGTCCATGTCGGGCAAAACCGCTTTGTTCCCGGCCATGTGGGGGCTCAAGGCACCCTCTGTGACACATCCTACCGGTTAGTGAGGGAACAAGGGACCCTGGAAACCGCGGTGAGGGTTCGGCCAGCGTCGCATAACAATCGGCGTGCCCCTGCAATGCGTTTCCATGGTGACGATCGGCGCTGCGCTTCCGGCGGATTTGCGTTGTTCTGGACAGGAAAGTGGTGGCAATGTGTCGAATGCTGGAAGCAAGTGCCGGTAGGGGGGATGCAGTTGTGACAGCCCTGAATCAGGTTTACAGGTGTGGCGTTTGCGGGAACGTGGTCGAAGTCTTGCATACCGGCAAGGGTACACTAGTTTGCTGTGGCCAGCCGATGGAGCTTCTTCCGGAAAGGACTGAGAAGGACGAGTACCGGGAGAAGCACGTGCCGGTGGTGGAGGGGGCGGGCGAGGGTATCAAGGTGACCGTGGGTTCGGTGCCGCACCCCATGGAGGAAAAGCACTACATCGAGTGGGTCGAGGTGCTGGCGGGCGGACGGGTGTGCCGCAAGGTCTTGCGGCCCGGCGATGCTCCCGAGGTTCTCTTCGGGGGGCAGGCGGCGGGAGGGACGGTGCGGGCCTACTGTAACCTCCACGGCTTGTGGAAGGCAACCTTTTAGGTTTACTTAGGCCCGCGTGGTGAGGCGGACAGGGGTCACCTCCAGCATGCGGGAGACCGGAGGGGGAGTGACGGTGGAACTGAAGGGGTCCAAAACGGAGCGCAACCTGAAGGCAGCCCTGGCCGGGGAATCGGAAGCCCGTTCGCGCTACACCTTCTTCGCCTCGGTGGCCAAGAAAGAAGGTTTCGAACAGATTGCTGCCGTTTTCCTGGAGACGGCGGAGAACGAAAGGGAGCACGCCAAGCTGTGGGCCAGGGCTCTCGGCCTGATCGGTGACACTGCCGCAAACCTGGAGGCGGCGGCGCAAGGAGAGCACTACGAGTGGACGTCCATGTACCGGGACTTCGCCCGGGAGGCCCGCGAGGAAGGTTTCGACGAGATCGGCCGGCTGTTCGAAGAGGTGGCCAGGGTAGAAGAAGCGCACGAGCAGCGCTATCGTCAGCTCCTGGCCCGGGTGAGGGAGGGTACGGTGTTCCGCCGGGCGGTGCCCATCCGCTGGCGCTGCCGCAACTGCGGCTACGTGTACGAGGGGACGGAAGCGCCCGAGGTATGTCCGGCCTGCGCCCACCCCCGTGCCTTTTACGAGCCTGCCGCGGAGAACTACTGAGCGGCGGGGGTGGGGGTGCGAAGGTGAAGAAGTGGCGTTGCCGGGTGTGCGGATACGTGCACGAGGGTCCGGTGCCGCCGGAAGTGTGCCCGGTGTGCGGGGCTCCGGCCAGCGAGTTTGAGGAAATCGTCGAGACGGCGCCTGCCTCCGGGGCAGTGACTCCCCCCGTGGGAGAGGTGGCTTCCCCGGTGGCGGCGGGGGTACCCGTGGGAGGGGCAGCCGCTCCGGTGGCCCCCCTGGCCGCGGACGGGGAGGATGTCAAGAAGGCCTTGTTTGCCATTTCGTACGGGCTGTTCGTGGTGGCCTCCCGGGACGGCGAGAGGCAAAACGGGCAAACCTGCAACACCGTTATCCAGGTCACCGGCGATCCGCCCCGGGTAGCGGTGGGGCTGAATCACCGCAACCTCACCCACGATCTGGTCAAGCAAAGCGGCCTCTTGGCCGTCACCGTGCTGGGCAGGGGCAACTTTTGGCTGGTGAAGCACTTCGGTTTCCAGTCGGGGCGCCAGGTGGACAAACTGAAGGATGTTAACTACTTCCCGGGCCCGCTTACCGGGTGTCCGGTGGTGGCGGACGGCGTGGCCTACCTGGAGTGCCGGGTCCGTCCGGAGATGAGCACCGACGTGGGGACTCACACCCTGTTTGTGGCCGACGTGGTGGGCGGCAAGGTGCTCCGGGACGTTGCTCCCCTGACTTATTCCGATTACCGGCGGAGCAGGGGGCGGCCTGATGTCGATGACCTGGATACCCTGGACGTGGTAGCCGCGCTCAACCTTGAGTACGGGGCCAACCGCCGCTACCGGGCGCAGCTTGAGGATCTGCCCTTCCCTGCCCTGGTACGCGTGCTGGAAGGGGTCATGCGCACCGAGGGGGACCACGTCGACGACGCCGTCCGGTACCTGTTGGGCAGGCTGCCCCAGGGGTCGGGGCTGGCCCGGGCGCTGCTTTACCTGAAGATGAACCTGGAGTTTGAAGAGACCGCCCGGGACACTTACCTGGCCTTTGCCCGGGAAGTGAAGGATCCCGGCCTGCGGGAGATGTTCGGGGCCCAGGCGCGGGCGGAAATGGGGCACGTCAACATATTCCGCCGGCTGATCGAGGAGATGGAAGCCGGCGAGTTCCGGGTGGTGCTGTTCTGCCCCGTGTGTGGGTGGGAAGTCGACTTCGGTACCTCGCCCCGGGTGGGGCAAGAGGAGGTGTGCGGCCGGTGCGGGGTCAGGCTGCGGCTGGGGCTCGAGCGCGGCAGCTGGGTGGCGGTTGACGCTGGGTGAGTCCTGCTGGCGTGTGGTGCCCCGCGCTTTGGGTGGTGGGGGCGGGCCGTGCTTGTCGTCTGGGTGAGCGGGAGCCCCCGTGTGGAGAGCAACAGCGAGATCCTGCTCCGGGGGGTGCTGGAGGGAGCTGCTGCGGCCGGGGCCAGCGTGGAGCTTGTGCGGCTGCGGCAGCTGCGGTTCAGCCACCTGCCTCGCGTGTGGGTGGTGCCATGAGACGGGGGAATGCCGACTAGCTGACGGCATGCAGGGTCTGTACGGACGCGTAGAGGCATGTGACGTGCTTGTTGTCGCCTCACCGATCCAGTTTGGCACGGTTTCCGCTCTCACCAAAGCTTTTGTGGAGCGGTTCCAGTGTTTCTGGGCGGCGAAGTACGTGCTGGGCAGGCCTCGGATTGCAGCTGGGTCGGGGAAGCGGCTTGGGGGCGTGCTGGTGTCTGCTCTTGATCGGCGGGATCAATTCGAGTGCGCTTCCCTGGTGCTGCGAATACTGGGCAAGGTAATGAACATGGCCCACCTCGGGCACCTCAGCTTTGCGCGGCTGGAGGGTGCGGGTGAATTCTTGGGCCGGGGGGATCTGCTTGCCCGTGCTGAGGCCTGGGGGAGCTGGCTCGTGCGGCGGGATGCCTTTCCGGTGGGGGAGGGGAAGCAGTGAACGCATGCGCTGTTGCGGTGCTGAAACTTGCCCGGAGATCTGAGTTTGCCCCGCGGGTCCAGGAAGTGTTGACGCGGCACGGCGCCGGCTGAAGGGCGTGTGCCCGGTCACGCGGGTGTTTTGATGGGGCCGTTTACCCCGGCCCACCCGGTGTGCGGTGCTTCGGGGGTGGAGCTCGTGAGGAGGCGTCGGGCGGAGTTAATGGAAAGGCACGGGCTACTTGCGGTGGGTGAGGTTGCCGGGCAGCTGTGGTGTAGCGTGGGGAGGGTTCGCGTGTGCATCTGGCAGGGGAACCTTCCTGCAGTGGGTTATGGCGAGATCGGCGGCGCTCCCTCTCCTGATACCGCTTTGGGCACCGGGCAGCACCCATCCGTTGGGGCCGCGAGCAACGCGTGTCCGGGCTGCGCCGTTCTTTTATTGTGTAGATGCCAAAAGTGACAACAGATCAAGGGCCGGCATGGGGAGCCGGCCCCTGTTTCTAGCCGCCCTTCCGCCATTGGTCCGGGTGACTGCGCTCAATGGGTAGGGGTGAAGCAGCAGTACCCGATGGCGTCGCACCTGGACTTCATTTCGGCCCAGGTGGCCTCGTCGGTGATGACTTCCAGCGCGGTGGGAAAGAGGATGGTGTTTTCCTTGTAGATGTGGTCGCGCAGGTGGAAGCCCACGTAGGTGGTGACCTGGGCCATCTCCTCCCGGAAGCGGGCAAACTCCATCCCGGACACGGTCTCGGCCAACTCGAGCAGGCGGTGCTTGCGGGGCCGGAGGTTGTTGTGCTCCAGCCTCATGATGCGCGGCGGTCCCGTGATACCCCGCTTCTCCAGCTCGGGGAAGAGCACCTCTTCCTCGCGGGCGTGGTGCTTTTCCGCCGCCACCAGGTGCTCGCCCAGGTGGCGGAGCATCTCGTAGGCGGGGTTGGCAGGGTCGTACTCTTTTTCCTTCTGGATGCGTTCGTTCACGCTATCGAGCAGGTCCAGGAAGTGCAGGATCTCGTCGTGCTCCCGGTACAGGGTGTCCAGCACGTGGCCGGGGGTGAGCTTGCCCCGGACGTCCTGCAGTTGCTCGTCCAGCACCTCCAGGTGGACGGCACACAGGTGCCGCAACTGCTGGGGATCCACACCGTCCTCGATCAGCTTCTGCTCGGCCAGGGAGAGTTCGGCCGGATTGATCTTCCGCAAGAGCGCCCTGGCCTCCTCCCGCACGGCCTCGGGCGCGCCGGGAGTGTTCAGCTTGCGCAGTACCTCCGTGAGACGTTCGACTTTCTCCATTTCGCATACCTCCTTGAAGCCACCCGCTGTTTGTGACCCGCACGCCCTGAGCTTTGTCTAGTGCGCGAGGTGGGCGGGGTTGGGCGTCTTGATCACCAGTACCTGGAAGACCTCCCCGCGGTCGGCCCGCAGGGCGTGGGGGATCTCCTTGGGACTCACTACCAGGTCGGTTTCCCCCACGGAGGCGCTTTCGTCCCCGATGAGCACGGTGCCCTGACCTTTCACCACGTAGAACAGCACGTCCACCGGCGTGACGAGGTAGTCCGATACCGTCCGGGCCAGTCCCTGGAAGACGGGGTGCAGCGGGCAGGGCCGGGCGGGGTCGCATTCGCCCGGCCACAGCAAGCACCGGTTGTAGACGATGGGGCCCTCCACGGCCTCCACCACATCGTGCAGGGTGATACGGGCGGGAGGGCGGGCAAGCCGGATTCCTCCCCGGGCCCCGCGGGTGGCAACGACCAGGCCGGCCCGGGCCAGGGCCTGGGCGATCTTGGCCAGGTAGGGCGCCGGCGCACCCCGACGGGCGGCCACCCCTTTGATGTCGCCGCTGTGGCCGGGCTGCTGGGCCAGGTCGAGCACCAGCCGGATGGCGTAGTCAGACTGCCTGCTCAGCCTCATGTCCTCGCCTCCTCCTCCGACCTCGTAGGCGAGTCCGCGGGCGCTGCCTCTACCGGCAGGCTGCGGCCGGTGAGTTGTACGTGGAGTTCGTTCAGGGGGCACCAGGGGACGTGCTCGGTGCCGCACTGCAGGCACACCCGCTCCAGGTCGGCCGGCTCCTGCAGGGCCGCGTGCAGGAAGCCGCGCAGCCCTGCCTCCAGCGCCTGCCGGGCCCCGGGATCCATGCGCTGGAGGATGCGGAGCAGGGCCAGGTTGCGCTTGCGGGTAACTTCGGCAAGGGTTTCCTGCCCGCGCGGGGTGAGGGCCAGGCGTACCTGGCGGCGGTCGCCCGTGCGGGGCAGGCGCACCACCAGTCCGCGTGCTTCCAGGCGGTCCACCAGTTTGGTGGCAGCGGGATTGCTAATGCGCAGCCCTCCCGCCACGTCCGTGACGGTCCTCCCGGGGTGAGTGGCGATGTAGTGAAGACAGGCGAGCTGGCTGGCGGAAATCTGGCCGTTCCCGCCGCCGAGACGGGGCAGCACGCGGGAGAAGAGTTCCGTGAGCTTGGTCTGAACAGTGGTGGCGTCTGGAGACGGCGTCCCCGGCATCCCGTTGCTGGCCTCCTTTCGCATGACGCTAAACCTGGTTAAAATATAATCGTGTTAATGGGTCCTGTCAACGTCCTGCTCGGCAAAACCTGGCCGGCAGCACTGGAGTGCCGGCGCCCCAGGTGCTGGCGTTGACGTTCATCAATGCCGGGGGGACGATGGTCTTCCTAAGCTGAAGGCGGGGGCGAAGTTCCTGCCACCCCCATCCGGGAAGGAGGGTTTTCTATGGGCGTGTTCGACAGGGTGGTTCTCCTTGCCACCGGCCTGGTGGCTGCCTACCTGGTATGGTTCTTCGCCGGCCAGCACCGGCGAGCCGGGGGTGAGGCCAGCCACAACGTTTACTACATGGTCTCATTTGGCGTTCTCCTGGTGGCCGGACTGCTGCTCATCGGGTTCGGCTACGGTGTCCTGGTCAGCCCCCTGGTGGTGATCGTGGCGGCCCTGATTCCCCTGGCCCTGGCCACGGGCTTGGTGGTCCAGTACTTTCCCCGCTACGGGGGCACGTACCTGAACTTCGCCGTGGTGGGGCTGCTGGGCATAGCCCTGACCCGCTTTGTGGGACCGGCTGGCTTGGGCACCGCCGTGCTCGCCATCGTGCATTCCGTGGCCGGCCTCACCATCTTCTTCCTGCCCCTAGTAGCCGTCCGGCGGGGTCGGGCGGCGCCGTTCTTCGCCCTGGTCACGGTGGGCGGCACCCTGATCGGGATCGGGGGGATTGCCCTGGCCTTCCTCAAAGCGGGGAGACCCATTCTGCCCGCCAGCTTCATCTTCGCCATTCTCGCTCCTCTGCTATTCCTCATGACCCTCAGCTTCGCCCTGGGATTCGCCAGGAGCAAGCCGGCAGGGTAAGCGTAAACCGCAAAGGGGCGGCCGCTAGGAATGGGGGCACGGGACGGCTGCGGGGCCGGGTGGCCGTCTGCTCACCCTGGGTGAGATGGCTGCCCTCATCGGCAGCACCCGGGAGGTGGTGTGCCGCTTGCTCTACCGCCTGGCCGAGGAAGGTTTGATCAGGATCAGCCGCACGGAACTCAGTATAGTCGACCCGGCAGGGCTGGCCGACCTGGCCGGTGTGCAAATTGACCATGGTCAATGAGTGCGCGCCGTCCTGGTTTTTTACGCCGCCGTGGTGCTGGCTGACGGCCTGTGGCCGGCCCGCCATCCCAACACTGATCCCGCTTGCGCCCACTGGGGCCGCATCTCCCTGGAGCAGGTGGCCTTCTTCACCGTCGCTGTACTCACCCTGGGTTCGAGGCCTTCCTGGCCGAGGACGCCATCCGCGCACCCTATCATACCGTGGCGCAACTCGCTGTCATCGGGGTGGGGGAGATCATGGCTAGCGTGCCTGTGCTGCAACGGCGGCCAGCGCGGCAGCCCGGGCCTGATGGGCGAGGTCGATGGCTTTGCCCAGGGTGGCCATGATCGTCTGGGGGTTGTGGAAGCCGGTGGAGTTCTCCGCCGAGCACCAGTCCCAGTACCACTGGGCTTCGCGGTGCAGGTCCTGAGCCCTGCGGATCAGCTCGGCGTCGACGCCCGGAGTCTGACGTGCGTTGGCAATAGCGTCGATAGCACCCGCCAGGGCCTGGCCGGCGCGGTCGAGCAGGTCCTTCACGCGGTCCTGGGTGTAGAACACCCGCTGCTTGAGGAGTTCTACGTCCTCAGTGTGGCATACGGTGCACGTGCCCTCCAGGTGGCGCAGGGGACTGCTCCACCAGTGGGAAGTGACCTTGACGTTCCCTTCGCGCCGGTAGGGCATGTGGCAGTCGGCACAGGCCAGCCCCTGCTGCCTGGTGGACGCTGCCCTGAAACACTTCGAAGTCGGGGTGCTGGGCTTTGAGAAGAGGCGTGCCCGCGCTGGGATGGACCCAGTCGCGGAATCCCAGGTCCTGGTAGTAGGCGTATTCGTCTTCGGGATCGAAGCCTTTGTCCCACGGGAAGGTCAATGTTCGGCTTGGCCAAGGCCAGCGAAGGAACGTCCAATCGGTGCGGGGCCCCGTCACTGTTTCCAGTCAGAGAGTATGCCGGAGGATGAATTGTCCATATCTGTGTCATTCTACATCTATCGCCGAATTCCTCCTAATTTGGACGGAATTTGCAGTCTCGTTTGACGCTTACCTTCCGGCAACTGGGGCTGGCTGCCGTACTGGAGAGCGGGCGCGAGATCGTGGATCGGGGGACCAACCTGGAGTTGGGGTCGGGCCGTTTGCACGCCACCGTGACGGCCAAGCCGGTGATGGGTGTACCCGGGCAACCGGCCGGACGTCACCCAGTTCGAGTCGGTGGTGGACGAACTGGTGGAGCGGTACAAGGCCCTGGCGGGCGAGTGCCTGGACGTGACGGTCATCTTGGACAAGGGGAAGAACTCCCGGGACAACGTAGCCCGGCTCTCGGAGGCGCTGGGGTTCGTGGGGTCGCTGGTTCCCAGCCAGCATCCCGATCTCCTGGCGGTGCCGAGGTCAGAGTTCCGGCCCCTGGAAGGCCCCGAGTTTGGCGGTGTGCTGGCCTACCGGACGCGCAAGGAGGTGTTCGGGAGACTCTTCACCGTGGTGGTGACGTACAACGAGGCGCTTTACCTGGGGCAGATGCAGGGCCTGGTATTGGCCCTGCGCAAGGCAAACGAGGGCCTGCGGGAACTGAAGAGGAAGCTGGACGAGAGGTACTCCCGGCCAAAGCCCTGCGGCAAGCCCCCCACGGTGGCCACTGTGCGGGCCCAGGTGCGTAAGATCCTGCGCAAACCCCTGGACCAGATGGTGAAGTGGCAGGTGAGGGAGGAGGGCGGGCGCATCATCCTGGAGTACGAGATCGACCATGAGGCCCGGGACGAGTACGTGGAGAAGTACTTCGGCAAGAACATCCTGTTTACCAACCGGGAGGAGTGGACTACGGAACAGATCGTGCTGGGTTACCGGGGGCAGGGCTGCATCGAGGCGTCGATCAGGACCATGAAGGATCATCACTTCATCGGCTGGAGCCCCATGTACCACTGGACGGACCAGAAGATCCGGGTGCATGCTTTCTACTGTGTACTGGCGCTGACGCTGACCTCGCTCCTGCGCCGCCGGCTGGCGCTGGCCGGGCTGGACATGAGCATCGCCGCTATTCTGGAGCAACTCGGGGGCATCTACGAGGTGGCTCACATCTACCCACCCAAGGCGCGCAGGAAGGACACCTTCACCCTCTCGGAAATGAACGAGGTGCAGCGTAAGTTGGCCCAAACCCTGAACCTGGAGGCGATGCACAGGCTGGCCAGTTAGTAACAGGACTCCGAAGCCCTAAACCCTTGTGCCACCTGTGTTTCCGTCCTTGCCTACCGGCTAACCCGGAAGGTCACGCTAGGGGTGGGACGTGACTAGTGGAAGGTTTAGCGTTGGGGGTTGCTTTTGCGATCGCTGCGATGCTGCGGGAAAGACATTGCCTTCTGCAAGGGGAGGGCAGCCTATGGTCGCGGTCGGGATGGGCAGGCTGGTCAGGACGGGACGTGGTGAGGTGGGTCTTGGACCTGCAAGCCCCTGCGTTCGCGCAGGGAGGACGTACGCGAGCTTGAGAACTTTGCTGAGGGGACTGATGGGTGGCCCCAGTTGGGTCCGTAAGGCTCGGTCTTGGGTTCGTGTAAGGAGTGAGCTTCGTGCCGGACCCCGCCCCGCTTGGGGCCTGGAGACTACTGTGGGGTCCCCGAATGACTTGAACACGACGGCGCGGTACACGAGCCGTCGCTCACCCACCTTGGAGAAAGCCGTGGGCAGGCTTGTCTGGAAGGGACCGTGGCGTGCCCCGTTTTCTCGCGGGCGACCGAGGCATTTGTTCTGGTAAGATTGGTGGTGCCAGAGGAGCTCGCGGGGCGTGGCCGGGGGCGACCGGAAGGCGGCGCTTTAGCCCCGGTTGTAAGCGGCCGTTGCTGGCCCCCTATCGTGCTTTGTACGCCGTTGTCACAGCATAGTGCAGGTAGCGTTTTGCATGGATTACTGGCCGACAGCAGTGGTGGCCGCGGGCTCCGGTTGGATAGGGGCTGCCGGAGGCGAATGCTGACGCGGCCGTTGGACGAAATGATTCGTAACGAACTTGGGGCCCTCCAACAGGTGGTGACCCTCGCGAGACGAGCTGCGAGCCTAGCCCGGCAGCGCGCGGAGGACCAGGATCTCCTCTGGAGCTCCGTCGCCCTTAACCCGGCTGATTTCTACCCCCCAGACTATTGGCAAGTGTCCGTCGGATGGGCGGAACGCAGTTCCATACGAGTTCGGTCTTTGGCATGTGCTTCCCCCGGCCTATAGTACGGTAGCGGTCACCAGTAATCCAGCCGCAGTGGCGATTAGATGGCTCTCAGCAGGGACGGGTGCGAGCGCCGTCAGCTTTGGCCTCATACATCGCTGGTGTCCTGGAATACGTATTCAGCATGGGTCCTGGTTTGCCTTCCGACTCCTCGCCCGGGAGACACGTTGGGGGCTCGTACGGACGCCAAAGGAATGTCGTTGCCCATATCTGGCATGACAGAGGACGTCGGCCACACACCCGCGAGGCCGGGTGCCAAACCCGGGGAGGTGTCCAAGGCGGGGACCTTTTGCGACAGCCAGGAGGGTAAGCGGGATTGATGGCGAATTATGGCATTGGGAGGGTGCTCCATGGTCTGTGCGAGAAGGGGCCCGGAGCCGCCGCTCGCGCGGTAGGTGCCGACGCTCCGCGCTCGCGGGAGCTGTCAGCGTTAAGTCAGCGGCACCCCGCCACACCCTGAATCCCCACTCTCCCGGAGGGAGCGCGGATGAATATTCGGGAGGAAACTCTGTCGCACACAGCCCTCCTCTTCGACGCCAACAACCCTAGGTTCCAGGATCTCGAAGACTTCGTGGTGGCCCGCGAAGAGAGGTTCCATGAGACTTCTGTCCAAGAGCGAGCCTATGCGCGACTCAAGCGGGATGAAAACCTTATAAGTGTGAAGCACTCGATACTGCGAAACGGCTACGTGAATGTGGAAAGGATGGTTGTACGCCCGTACGATTTCCAGCAGGAGAAGTTTGTTGTTATCGAAGGGAACCGCCGGCTGGCGGCGATTCGCTGGATAAACGAGGGATTACCAGACCGGCGTTGACGTGCCCACGGACCTCTTAGCTTCGTTCGAAAGACTTCCTGTCGGGATCATAGAACGGGAAGACGCTGAGTCACGACTTTTTCAGGCGTCGCATCAACTGGTGTTTGACAAGCAATAGAAAGGGCGTGCTAGACATGTTCAAGCGGAAAACGTCGATACTGGCAGTAGTTTTGGTTGCAGCTAGCCTTGTATTCGGGGGAGCATGTTCGAGTGAAAAACCGTCTGAAACGAGCGGGCCCAAGACTTCCTTACCTGAGTGGGGGACCGTGCCGCTAAAGGTAATCAGTATACGACCCGAGCCCGGCTCTAAAGTGGTGTTGTCACCAGAAGGCACATTCGATGTAACGGTAGAATTCAATCAGCGCATCCCAAACGAGGAGCTATACCTCGGTCTTGGCGGCAGCCTGATTACAGGCGATATTCGAGTTAGAAAAGACATCGAGATCCTGGGATCCACCATCACTTGGCACTGTGACAGCTACCCCGGGAAGGAGTTCTGGCTGAGGGTCTCGCTGCGTGATAAGGACGGTAAGGAGCTTCAACATTGGTGGCCCAACTATGTGATGACTAAACCCGTGGTTAATGTCGACCCCTCTCTCGCATATTCCCTCCACCTTTCAGCCTGGCGCCGCCTTGTATTCGGAAGCCAAAGAAGACGACATCGCCCGGCTAGCTCTTTACGCGACGAGAACGATAGCAGTCAAGCACCCAGAGATATATCTCAGAGCCGACCGTCTCTTCTACGAGACTGCCAAGACGACAAAAGGTTTGAAGGAACTGTACGAATACAATCCGCCAACCTGGACGTACAGACCTGAGGAGTTGGAGAGAGAAGAAAGGCGGTCCGCTGGCTTAGAAGCCCGGGTCGGTACTTCCGGCACGCCGCTAGATCTGTCTACCCTCGACCTCTCTGCGTACCGCGTGGTGGCGCGGGGAGACCTTTATCCCTCAGGGGTGCCTTCTTATTTCCTCCTCGATCAGAGAGTCGGTACCCTTCCAGTGGTGCTTAAGCGTGACAATGGAAAGGTGACCTCGCTGGAGATGGCCTTCCTCCGCTACTTCGTTGCCGGTCCGTCTGATAGGAACTATATTGTCCTTTCAGAAGATGAGACTGCATACCTCTGGCTGTCCGGTTCCGGTCTACTGGATTCGGATGGAAAACGGACCGAGGCGGTTTCCGCAAGGCCCATCCTGATCTTTAACGAGCGATACGTCTGGTTTCCCATCATGGGGCGGGACGACACATCCAAGGATCATGTTCTTGCAGAGCTGGTACGTGAGTTAAGCGGGCAAATCTCTTCGACCGCATCCGGAACCGCAGATTCTCCATCGTTCTTGCCCGCAGGTGTAACCTCGGAAGAGAAGGACCTTCTCGCCGGAATAGCTCCTTTATCTGCGCTGTCAGAAAAGGATCTTCCCTATGCCGTATGGGCTGCCTCCAAGGCAAGGCACAGGAGCGCCCAATTCTCGCCATATAGAGAAGCCTTGAAGGCCATCCCGTACTTTCCAACTGACTTGGGGGCCCTCGAAAGCCTGGAGTGGCAGAAATTCTACATCATCGGTCACACTTTCCAGATTCATTCCAACAGAGTAAGCTCGCTCACCGCATGGATCGCGGCACAGGAGTTCTCCGATCCCCTTGAGAAGGCAAGGGCAATTTCCGGCCTGTACTACGAGATTGCCCGGTGTGGACCGTGGACTACCGGACGAACCGTATGGCAGGCCGAACTTTTCTGGTACGACATAGAGGACAGTGTGCTCTCCCGGGCCGGGACCTGTGCCATTCAGTCCGGTATCGTTCATGCCATCCTCGATACCGCCGGCATAGAAAACTACCTTATCTGGGGATGGAACCCGGGAGGAGGTCACGAATACATCTACCTGCCTCAGTTCTCCAAGGAGATCAACAATGGTTACCTCATAGAAACTGAAGGTTTTCTGGAAGAGTGGCTTGAGCCTTCGTTCTGCTCACTTGTATCTCTCAGCCGTAATGGCAAGTTCGTAACCTTCACAACGGCCCCGTTTCCCGGGACAATGTCCACAGCGGACGCGATCTGGATACTTGAGGCCTGGTCAGAGAAGTTCAGTAGGGTCAGCCAGTATGGTGCAACTGACCTGCGGACGTATCAGGAAATCCTCGCCACATTAAGATCACGTGGGGTCACTAGAATAACCCTGAGGGGGAAATAGTTTGCAACAGATGACGGGGCTGGGCGGTTTCCCACCTCAGGTTTAGAAGGGAATGGCAAGC